>JAYVRC010000260.1:0-2099 GCA_043776615.1 Sphingobacteriia bacterium | reverse complement strand
ATAATTAATACAGGCAATTCAATTGATTTTGAACCAACGGTAACTTTTACAACAGGCTTAGGAGGTTTTACTTCATAAGCATCTGCTTGTCCGCCATTGTTTAAATCTATATTGAGCAATGTTCTTGCCATTGAAGGAGAAACTATTACGTAGTTGTCCCAAGTTGCACGAGTAACCGGATCTGGTAATTCTTGTAACCAAGGATTTGATGCACCCTGGCCAGCACCGATACCAACTTTTTGATAAAGTACCAATTCAATTTTGCCGCCTTTTTTGCCGCTTGTAGCAGCAGTAACCGCAGCAGCAACTGCGCCACCATTAAAGCTACCAGCACCTATGGTACCAGTTGAAGTAATAAATACACCTTCTTGCAAAGCTTTATCCCAACCAGTAACACCACCTAATTTAGCACCCCAGAAATTTTTGAGATAAGCTAAATAATCTTCAGTAGCACCAGTCCATTTTAAAAGACTATCCTGCCATTGACGCGTTTTAAATAAAGGATAAATAGTAGGTTGTATAAATGAGAAATGACCTGTTTTAGATTCAGCATCACCCCAGCTTTCTAAGAAATGATGATCGGGTAAAACATATTTGCATAGCTCAGCAGTTTCATCCACTTTAGCAGCAAAAGAAACCACGGTTTTTACTTTTTTCAATCCAGCTTTTACTTTATCAGCATCATACCATGAGTAAACAGGGTTAGCGCCATGGATTAATAAAGTTCCAACAGCGCCTCCATTCATATCATCAACCAATTTTGCAAAATCGGCATCAACACCTTTACGTGTATTGTTTGACTCTGCCCAATTAATGGTAGTACCACCAGCACCAATTGCATTATTAATTGCGTTAACAATTATTTGAACATTTACATCATTGCTACCAGCAACTACCAAAGCAGCGCCCTTGTTGGCATTCAAGGCTTTAGCTGCTTTTTCTATCCCTGTTTTTAATTTAGCATCAGTTATTCCATTTACTCCTTGTCCGCTTACTGCACTTAATAAAGCAGCTGCAATTGCAGCAGTTTCAGAAGGACGATGTAAATATTTTTCATCTGCATTAGCACCAGTTAATGAAGCAACCGATTCGAAATGAATATGCTTACTCATTTCCGGGTGCTTTTCATCTAACTTTTTACCAACTGCATATTGTTTTGCAAATTCTATTGGGCTCAACCATGTTCCTAAGAAATCGGCGCCTAAGCTTACGATTGCTTTTGCTTTATCAAAATGATAAGAAGGAATTGCTCGAACACCATTGGTAGCTTCATTGGCTAATAGCATTGCGCTATTAGAAACTGCATCGTAAGTAACATGTTTGCTACCAGGATATTTTGCTAAAAACTGATTAATAACTGCTTGAGTAGAGGGAGAGTTGATGGTACTTGTAAGCACTACAACTGGACCGCTAATTGAAGCTGCAATTGATTTATCGGCTGCTTCAAAAGTAACTTCTTTACCATCTATTGTAGGAAAACGCAAACGAGCGGTATCATATAAATCTAAAACAGAAGCTTGTACGCGAGCAGAAGTACCACCTTTATTAATAGGACATAAATCGTTGCCTTCAATTTTAATTGGTCGACCATCACGCACTTTGGCTAAAATGCTTACTGTATCTCCATCTTGCACATAGGTAGTTGCATAATATTTTGCAATACCGGGTACAACATCTTCGGGTTTATTGGCAAATGGAATTGCTTTCTTAACTGGCATTTCGCAACTAGCAGCTGCTGCTGCAGCGGCAGTACTAAATCCTAGGTATTTTAAGAAATCGCGGCGAGGTGCTTTGGCATCTAAAAAACTCTTACCATCTTCGGCAACGAAAGGAAGTTCTTCTTTAAACTCATCTTTAACATCCTTATTGTATGCTTCGGACTGATTCAGCTCTCCAAAACTTTGCCAGTGCTTTTTTTGCTCCATAATTATTGATTAACTGTTGAAAGCCTTATCAGCCCTCATCGTTCGAATTATTTATTTAGAACCCCTTTAGAATTAATAGTGACATTTTTGACATTCGGTTCCACCAATTTTCTCAACTGTAATACCTTTAGTGCTATCAATTTTACCACTCTTTAAATCGGCGTGGTATTTTTC
>JAYVRC010000259.1:0-2099 GCA_043776615.1 Sphingobacteriia bacterium | reverse complement strand
ATATACTCTAGAAAGTAAAGTGTATTCCACTCCGTTCGTCGATTTTTCTAAGTCATAAAATAGTTGATTGTTATCGTTGGCTATTTTCCAATTCAACACAATGGCGGAGCCAGTGTTGGTACCAGATAGAGAAACTGTTTGAAAATTTTGAGAAAGTTCAACTGGTTGTTTAAAAACAAGACTGAAGCGTTTGTAAAATGAAGTAGAATCCGTGTTAAGTGTAGTAAAATTTATTTTGAGGGTATCAATATCGCTTCTAATAAATGTTTGTTTTTTTAAGTACGCATCATTAAGATAAGGGAATCTTCCATTGGAAGAGAAAGTAGTTGGAATAACATTCAACGTGTAAGCATCATTATTAACAACATTCCAAATTCGCAGAGGAATAGTATCATTTTCAGTAACCAATTTTCTGCTTTGAATACTTAATACATTGGTGCCATTGGTATTGTTGACAATGGCTAAGTTTTCGCCACCATTGGTAATTTTTCCAGCGTCTTCTGTTGTAAGTACATCATTGTTATTATTATTGTTGAACAATAAAACTGATCCATCTAGTAATACATTACCACCACGAGTTGCAACATATTTTTGTAAAATCAGTCCAATTTTATTTTGAGGAGAGGGAAGCGTGATGGGGATACTAAAAACGGAAGTTGCGTTACTACTTACATTTTTATTACTTTCTTGAATTTTAACTGTGGGATTAGGGGTAGCAATATTATTATTACGAATAAAAATGGCTTGTCCGGGCTGAATAAAATTACTAGTAAAGCTACTATCAAAGCTAGATACTCCTGATTCAAGTGTTGTTCTCATCCAAGTAACATAAACGCCATTGATTCCTCGTGTAGGATCAAAATACCAATATGCACTTTGTATACGTGATGTACCAGTATTGTCTAATATTTTGCCCCAGCTTACTGGAGCGGCATAAGGATTGCCAATTAAACTAAAGCCATTAGTTGTACTGTTTAAAGCGTAAGAAGAGCTATATTGAGTGTTCAACACACCACTGGTGCTATATTCTACATCACCATAAATTAGTTTACCTGTTGCTCTTAATGTTGTAGCAACATTCATACTAGTTGGAGTTGGAAATGTATAAAGATTAACGTTTCTATCTCCTCTAATTAGTATTCTATATCCACTGAATGGATCGAGTCGGGTTGAATTAGTATTTGGTGTATTAGGAAAACTTGAGCCAGTGTATGTAAACATGGATGCATTTCCTGTTTGAGTTTGGTCAAAGCCTAAATTTGATATACCAGTTGAATTATTTTGAGCACCAGTTATATGGGTACCATAGCCAACAGGAGAACTTCCATTTTCTTGCCAATTAGATAATATAGTACCATTAAAAGTATATACTGTTGGCGTTAAATCTCTATAACTTCTGAATCCAGATGGAATAAAACGTTCTGTTCTAATTCCACCAGATGAAGCATAAGTAATACTTGCCCCAGAACCAACCTGATCAACTCTTGCGGTATTTGCAATGGAGGTAGATAATAGTCCTAATGTTTTATCGTTGGTACTTAAATTACCGTTAGTCAATATTAAACGATTAGTGATATCTACATTAGTGTTAAGTATTGCTCCGCCACCAGCACCAGTTCTATTTAGTGTTAATGTATTTAGTTGATTTTCGGTACCAGTTTGACTAAATTCTATTCCACAATCTGAGGTTTTAGAACTTCCAATAGTCAAGTTAGAGGAAGATGAGCCAATAAGCTTTCCGCCAGAATAAACTGCAGTTCCGTTTAATGTAAGTGTATTACTACCAATTGAAAGAAATCCACTAGCATTGGTGAGAGATAAAGTATTGGCAATAGTTAAATTAGCCCCTAATGATTTTGTACCAGTACCGCTAATGGTAAGGTTTTCGTAGGGTAAAGTAGGAATAGTTAAACTTCCATTTCCGCTATATTCAATTGTAGAGCCAGCACCCATGGTGTATGTGCCGCTTCCTGGCGTAAATGTTCCAGCAATTTTTACATTTGTTCCGCTTCCAATTGTTCTATCGCCAACACTAGCATCTATATTAGAGTATGTCCCTCCTTGAATAGTCTGATTTCCTGTTGCTTCGTAATTTACCT
>JAYVRC010000258.1:0-2099 GCA_043776615.1 Sphingobacteriia bacterium | reverse complement strand
ATTTTAATGATTATAATGCAGTAACTGCTTTTGCTTTTACAAATTCATTCAACTTTCAATACTTTTCATTTTTAGGCCTCTATAACAATTATATTTTTTCAATTTATATAGGCATTGTAATTGTAAAACTGGCAGCTCTTTGGTTGCAATGGTTTTATTTTAAAAGAAATTTTAAAAATGAGTTATTTCGCCCAACTGCCTCATTAAAGATTTTTACCGAAACAAAAGCTTATCAGTTAGGCATAAAAAGGAAAGTTGAAATATGGTACAGCAACAACATAAAAACGCCTATTACTTTTGGTCACTTAAAACCAATCATTCTGCTTCCACTTGCATTGGTAAATAACATAAGCATTAAGCAAACAGAAACAATTATTATTCACGAGCTGGTGCATATTAAAAGCAAAGACTATTTATTTAACTGGCTTTTACTAGTTATAGAAATTGTTTATTTTTTCAACCCTTTTATAAGATTGCTGATACAAAAATTAAAACAGGAACGTGAGAAAAATTGTGACACACAAGTAATTAATTTTAATTACGAAACACTGCAGTATGCTCAAACACTACTTGGCATCGCCAAAAATAATGCTCAAGTAAAGAACTTTCAGCTTGGTTTTATAAAAAAAGGATCGCAGCTGTTGCATAGAATTCGTTTTTTTTCAAATGAAAAAAATTTGGTTTTCAGAAATACAAACCCTCTATCTTTCCTCCTTTTCTTTTTACCGTTGATGTTCTTTATATGCTTTGTTATTATTGGTACTCTACCAAAGAAAATAAACAGCAACTATACAGCGGACTTCGTTACAGCCAATGATTTTATTCAAAATAAAATGATGTTTACTGCTAACGTTGCTGCTATCTCTCCTATTATTAAAAATATGAAGGCACCTTACAGCACCTATAGGGTAAAAGCTTCTTCAAAGAAAGTGTACGAGAAAATATTGAACATTGACATCGATGAAATCATTAACACTAATAAAATTTACACGCCGGTTGCACTAAATGAAACAGCAGATAGTAGTAAAGAAATTATTTATAACCTCGAAACCCAAAATGGAAAAATAACACAGTCATATAAGTTGATACAAAAAAATGGCAAATGGATTTTTGAACCGCTATGGATGATTGTAGAAACAAAACCAAAAACATATCCAATTTTGGATTCTCTCACCTTTTTTAATGCTCCCGATTCTATTCAATAAAATTCGTTTAATTACTTTCAAAGCATCTTTTTACAGTTTTTAATATTTACCAAATTTTACCATTGGGAATGGTTATTAATTTATACTTTTTTTTGTAATTGGTTTAATTCCGATGAGCTATATTAAAAAAATACAACTTATTAACTGTATTTTTATATGGTAAATATTTACATATCAAACCTCTGCAAAATATATCCAGCTCCTTTATCAAAATTTTTAAGATAAATCTTATCTTGTTTTTTTGTGCCATATTTTTTTCGAGCACTGCACAAAATATGGATTTATACAATTTTAAATTTAAAACATATACTACTCTTCAAGGCCTAAGCGACAATACAATTGTAAAAACAGTAAAAGACAAATATGGTTTTTTGTGGATTGCTACGCACAACGGTATTTCCAGATTTGATGGGTTCAACTTTAAAAATTATACTTATAATCCTTACGACAGCAATGGGCTAAGAAGCATTTGGGCATGTGATTTAATTATAGATGAAAATAAAACAATATGGGCATCTACAGAATTTGGGTTGTGTTATTTTGATGAAGAAACCGACCATTTCAAATACATAAACAAGCGTAAAGAAATGCAACTGGTTTTTAAAATGCCTATCTGTTTAGATAAAAAAAATACTATTTGGATTGCATGTGAAGATGGATTAAAAAAGATAAATGCCAACACCAAAGAAATTACGTCAACTGTGGTAAAGCGCATAGCCGATCCACAATTTGTTATTCCATTTTTAAAAGATCATCTAATAATTGGCACACGAGGAAAAGGATTATACGATTATAATAAAAAATTAAACATTTGTAAACCTATACAATTATCGTTTTTGCCCGCAGATACTCATTTTATGGATGCGTTGCAAGATACAGACGGCTTATGGATTG
>JAYVRC010000257.1:0-2105 GCA_043776615.1 Sphingobacteriia bacterium | reverse complement strand
TTTCGGTTTACCGGGATGGCATTAATGTGTTTCCTGCTGAATGGGGGGCAGAATCTGATTGGCTTGGTTTAAGACAAAGACAAATTCAACAAGCTTTCAGAATGTCCTATTATCACATGATTGGCAATGTTGAAATTGACCAATCAAGCAATATTGACTTTATTGATAAAACAAATAGAGAGGGCATGATAAATAATCGAGCCTTTACTGATTTATCAACATTGGTAAAATCAATTACTTATTTTGTAGAGTTAGATTATATTAAAAAGCGAGATGAATTTAATTCATTAAGCGGAGAAAAAGACCCAAAGAGAATGGGTAAATTTTCTCAACAATCAGCAAAAATTATTTCTAACATCAATAAGAATTATGATGTTGCTATTGACCAATATCAATTGTTTGAGAACATACAGGAACTTGGAGATATAAGCGAAAGAAAAGGTCGACTCGTTGAATTGTCCAAGTCGCTGCAAAACCTGGAAGGAAATCTAAAACAAATTCAGGAGGTTCAGGATATACTAACAGAGCAAGCTGGTTTTGGATTAGGTATCGCTGTTGCCTTGCATGAGATAAATAAAACTACTTCAAATTTCTACTATGGGATTTTAGATGTAATAAAAAGTGGTAAGTGGGATGAACCAAAATTGGAAGAACTAAAAGATACTTCTAAAGCATTAGAATCTGAAATTCTAAGATTAAGTCCACTAAGAGCATTAAGAAATGAAGAACCGATTCAATACAAAATCTCAAAGTCAATCAGCTATGTTCATTCCGTTTTTAAGAGGAGATTTAATACTCTGAATATTGATTTTGATTTTAATCACGACCAAGATTTTGAAATATGTGCAAGGTATGGTGCATTGAATCAAATACTTACTAACCTTTTTGATAACTCATGTTATTGGATGGACAAACCAGAAATAACTGATAAAAAAATCAGACTTCAAATTGATGCGATAGATAGAACGATTGTAGTTGCTGACAGTGGGCAAGGAATTCATGATAGTATGATGCCTTATTTGTTTCAGCCAGGGGCAAGTTTAAAATTTCCACCAAGCGGATTAGGCTTGTACATAAGTAAGCACTATATGAACCTTATGAAAAAGAGAGGCGATATTTATTTAGCAAAAGAGAGGGATAGAATAAACGGTTTAGGCGGCGCACAATTCATTCTTGATTTTTCAAAAGTAATTGACAAAAAAGATGACCAATAAAGCGAAAAACATATTCTTACTTGATGATGAATTTCCTATTGTAAAGGAATTTGTAGATACAGGTATTTATGAGAAAGCTATAAATTCCGAAAATCTATACCACCTTGCACTAAATGAAAATTGGAAATCATTGCATGATTTGCAACAGCTAATCAAGGACATCGTAACAAGCAATGCTTGTAAGGAAGGACTTATAAATTTAATTGGCTTTACAAAACCTGAACAATGCCTATTAGAAATTGATAAAGGCTTTTTACCAGATGTAGTAATTTATGATTGGCAATACGGAATAATTAATGACATTGATTCTCAAAAGTGGTTATTGGAAATACTAAACACTACTACTGCTTTTGTTTTTGTTTACTCAAAAGTTGGTGAAGAACTACCTTCTTTCTTAAATAAAAAGAACTTCAATCAATACTCTCCAAGGTTTCAGTTATTCATTAAGGGCAGCAAGAGTGATTCTATTTTTTATTCCGAAGAGTTCATACTGCAATATATTCTTGGTGAGGTTTCCGAAAGTAGTAAAATAGAAATTCATGGATTTGATGTAGAGTTTACCAAAAACAAACATTTGACAGAAGCATCTGACATACTCTATTTGGAAAGAATTTTTGGAAGACTAAGTTTGTTAGAGGAATTAAAAAAAGTTGATTTCAATTTGAACAAAGAAACAATAGAGAAAATACTTGATTCAGCCGAAGGCTTTTTGTTCTATAATGAAGCAAAGAAAATTTTAATAAATCCTGATAACAAAAGTATAGTCGATAAAATGCAACCCTTACAAAAAATTTCATTCAAACAAGTTGCTGAAATGTTTTCAATAAAAAAGCTTGAAGAAGCTTTGGAAAGAGGAGTAGCATTAATCTAATATTCTATGCCACAACTGAC
>JAYVRC010000256.1:0-2108 GCA_043776615.1 Sphingobacteriia bacterium | reverse complement strand
TAAAACCGAATTACTATTTGTAGAACGCATTTTTACCATGCTAAAAATGGGAGGAACAGCAGCGGTAATTGTACCTAGTGGTGTAATACAAAATAGTGGCAAAGCATTTGAAGCTGTTAGGAAATTAATTATAGAGAAAGCAGAATTAAAAGCGGTGATAGCTGTGCCAAGCGGAGCATTTAAACCTTATGCAGGAGTAAGTACTGCCATATTAATTTTTACCAAAGGTGGCGAAACCAACAATGTTTGGTTTTACGATATGCAGGCCGATGGTTATACTTTAGATGATAAGCGAAATAAAATTACAGACAGCGATTTGCCAGATATTGTTGAACGCTACAAAACAAGAGATGCCAAAAAAGATAACGACCGCAAACAAAAATTCTTTATGGTACCTAAAAAAGAGATTGTAGAAAATAATTACGATTTAAATTTAAGTACTTACAAAGAAGAAGTGTATGAAGAAGTGGTGTATGAAAAACCAAATGTAATTTTTGGAAAACTAGAAAGCATAGAAGAAAATATTCAAAATGGTTTGGAAGAATTAAAAGAATTGATGTAATGAGATACTCAATAAAGGAATTAATAACAGAAAAAATATCAGGTGAATGGGGGAACGAGCCAGTTTCAGAAGAAGGAATTAAAGTGATTAGAACTACTAATTTTACAAATCATGGTTTAATCGATTATAGAAAAATTGTAGTTAGAGATATTGATTTACAAAAAGTTGAAAGAAAGCATTTAAAGTATGGAGATGTAATTATTGAAAAGTCTGGTGGAAGTCCAGCACAACCTGTAGGAAGAGTTGTATTCTTTGAATTAGAGACAGAAGATAAATTTTTGTGTAATAATTTTACAACTATCTTAAGACCTAATAAAAGTTTAATTGTTCCAAAGTATTTTCTCTACCAATTACATATTGCATACCAAAGAGGAAAGACAAGAAAATATCAAAATAAAACTACAGGTATTATCAATTTACAACTTGATAAATATCTTGAAACAAAAATTGAGGTACCTTCACTCTCCGACCAACTCCACATTGCCAACCTACTTAGCAAAGCCGAAAATTTAATAAGTCAACGCAAAGAAAGTATTCGCTTGCTAGATGAATTTTTGAAGAGCACTTTTTTGGAGATGTTTGGGGATCCTGTAAGCAATAATAAGAAATGGGAAATTTGTAAATTAAGTGAATTAGGAAGTTTAGATAGAGGTGTTTCAAAAACAAGGCCTAGAAATTCGCCTGAATTATTGGATGGTAAATATCCTTTAATTCAAACAGGAGATGTAACAAATGCAGGAATATATATTACTAAATATAAGCAGACATATTCAGATTTAGGTTTAAAACAAAGTAAGTTATGGCCAAAGGGTATTATGGCAATTACAATAGCTGCTAATATCGCCCAAACAAGTATTCTTTCTTTTGATGCTTGCTTCCCTGATAGTGTTGTGGGGTTTGTAACCAATAAAAATAAAGCAAATGTACTTTATGTGCATTTCCTCTTTAAATTTTTTCAAGCATATTTGGAAAGTAAAGCATCCCAAACTGCTCAAAAGAATATTAATCTTGAAATCTTACGAAACTTGAAAGTTTCTTGTCCTCCCATAGAACTCCAAACCCAATTTGCCCAAATAGTTAAAAAGACTGAAGCCCTCAAAACCCAGTACCAACAAAGCTTGCAGGAGTTGGAAAATTTGTATGGTTGTTTGAGTCAGAAAGCTTTTAAGGGGGAGTTGGGTGTAAAAGAATTAAACAAATCATAGAAAATAAAAGTGTAAACTTTACGTAGGAGAAGTCAGTACAACCCCTTGTTAGCCTCATAGTTTTGCATTTTACAAAGGCAATCAATTTATAAGGATATACTTTTTGTTGGTGATAATTGCAACACTGTTAAGGTTTGAGTTCGATATGTTTTTGAAGAACTAAAATTATTGTTTCAATGATTAATTTAGTAAGCACCAATTAGAAGTTCTTTCGCTCTTTCCAAAAAATGGGTATCGCATTTTCGAAAATTTTGTTGCTTATATTGGAGTGATTAAAAGTGTTTGTTTTGAGAAATGGCTATCATAGTTTTTAAATATGAGCATATTAAATGATGAATCGT
>JAYVRC010000255.1:0-2108 GCA_043776615.1 Sphingobacteriia bacterium | reverse complement strand
TTACAACAACTCCTCCTGTAACTCCTCCGGTAACACCCCCTGTATTAAACTGTACTGGTATTGATAGTAAATTCGGAACGGTAATCTCTGTAATTATTCAAAACTCTTGTGCAATTACTGGCTGTCATAATGCGGGAAGTTTTAATGGCCCGGGTGCTTTAACTAATTTTACTCAAATTAATGCATCAGCAGCAGCTATCAGAAATTCGGTTGAAACTGGCAGAATGCCAAGAGGCAGTTCTTTAACCACAGCTCAAAAACAAGCTATATCTTGTTGGGTAGAATCTGGGGCACCTAACAATTAAAATTATCCATGAAAAAATTAATTAAATGGTGGCTATTGATAGTAATTCTAGTATCATTAGGAATTGCATATGGTTGGAAAGAATATAATCGAAAACTAAAAAGCACTTTTGATATTAATAGTTTTGCCTCAACAACTTCGAGTTCCTTAGTGAAGGAATTTGAAGCTGATGAAACAAAGGCAAATAAAAAATACAATGATCAAGTAGTATCAGTAAAAGGAATTATTCAATCAATCGAGCTCACCGATTCTACTCAACGAATTATTTTAAATGGACAAACAGGTGGAGTAATTGGTGAATTAGAAAAATCTGAACGTAAGAAAGCGGTGCAATTAAAAGTAGGAGATTCACTTATTTTAAAAGGAGTTTGTACAGGATTTTTAATGGATGTAATTTTAGTAAGAACAATTATTATAAATTAATAAGGCACATGAAAAAAGTATATTTAATTGCTATAGGAATTGTTTCTGTTTTTATTTGTAATGCACAAAACAGATTAATCACCAGAGCTGCAACTATTGGTTTTTATTCTAAAACGCCGATGGAAAATATTGAAGCCATCAATAAGTCTGGTATATCGGTAATTGATAAGACTACTGGTCAACTCGAATTCAGTGTTTTATTAAAAGGGTTTAGTTTTGAAAAAGCGCTAATGCAAGAACATTTTAATGAAAACTATTTGGAGAGCGACCAGTTTCCTAAAGCTGGGTTCAAAGGAAAAATTACCGATCAATCGAAAGTAAATTTCACAAAAGACGGTATGTATAATGTTCCTATTACTGGAGTATTAACCCTACATGGTGTTTCAAAGGAAATTACAACTTCTGCTATAATTACTATCCGCAATGGAATTACAGAAGGGGAGGCTGATTTTAATATTGATATTACAGATTACAAAATTAAAATACCATCAATTGTAAAAGAAAAAATTGCTAAATCAATAAAAATTACCGTTAAAGCTCTATATCAATCACTCTAATTTTTAATTATGAAATTAATTGTAAACATTGTTTTTTGTTTTTGCCTTGTACCTTCAATATATGCTCAGACTGATTTGTTAAAGGGGATAGAAGATAGCGCTCCTAAAAAGGAATTCATATCAAGTGCCTTTAAATCCACAAGAGTAGTAAATACCCATTCAATTGAAATGCTTGGTGCGGGTTCAATGGATTTTAGAATATTGCATCGGTTTGGCCCAATTAATCAAGGGTTTGAACAGTTTTTTGGTCTTGATCAAGCAACTATGCGTATGAGTTTTGATTTTGGAATTACCAAAGATCTTACCCTTGGCATTGGAAGATCAACTTTTAAAAAAGATGTAGATGCTTTTGTAAAATATAGAATTGTTCAACAATCTAAGGGACCAAGATCAACTCCATTTTCTTTAATTGCTGTTGCTGGCCTCTCTACTTATACTTATAAAAATCCCGATCCTACAAAACCATTTACATTTAGTGATAGATCTGCCTACTATCTACAAGCTGTTATTGGGAAAAAAGTGAATACTAATTTTTCTATGCAGTTAAGTCCAACGTTGGTTCATAGAAATACAGTGCTGCCAAACGATGAAAACGATATTTATGCAATTGGGTTAGGCACCAGATATAAAATATCTAAACGAATGGCAATAATTGTAGATTATTTCTATGTTGCAAATGGCTTACCAAATAAAATTGGTACAAACCCTTTATCTGTTGGTTTGGATATCGAAACTGGCGGACACGTTTTCCAGTTCAATTTCTCTAATACTGCAGGCATGAATGAACGTTCTTTTATTACCGAAACTGTTAATAGTTGGAGCAA
>JAYVRC010000254.1:0-2109 GCA_043776615.1 Sphingobacteriia bacterium | reverse complement strand
ATACCACTATTGCTTTTAAAGAGAACAAGGATAAAAATCAATCTCAAAATATAAGAAATAATAGTTCCAATCAACCGGAATTAAATATTGATCTTATTGAATATACAACTGCTATGTATATTAAAGAATTTGATTTAGCTATTCTTGATACTTTATTTGTAAAAGAAGTAAAATCGGTGCTGCGCATTCTAGTAAATATTAAAAGAGCTAAAGAAACCCATATTTTTAATTCGGCTATAGATGTTTTTATTAAAGTTGGCGCAACCAACGGAATAGGTATTGTAGCACAAAATTTACCATTTTCTTCAAAAGGGTTTACTGAAGTGATGAAAAAATCAATGGCAATTTTATTGGACTCTACCAAAACAGATACTCAAATTGAAGTAAAAGCTGCAAGGGTATTTGTAAGAGATAATTTTATTTTAGATAAAGTTATTGACAAACCTAGAATTCAGGTAAATTCAAAAAATAATATTAGTAAATTTAATTTCAATAATCAACAACAAATAATTAGATGGGGCGAACAGCTTTACCAAAAAATTGTTTTAACCGGAAAAAATAAAACAGTCTTACTTGATTCGGTATTGCTAGCTGTAAAAAAAGAAGTAGCTGCTAGCAATGAAAACAAGTTTATTTTAATTCAAGATGCTAGGGATGTGGTTTTAGACAAAAACTACTTAATGACTTTATTTGCATATGCTGATGTTGATTTAATTGGAAATCAACAAATCAAAATCATCAAGGGTAATTTTAATACAGTTACTCTTAACAAAGATACCATTGCTCGGTTTAGCGTAGAAAATACCGTAATAGATACAAGTAAAAAAATATTTACCCAACAAATAACCAATGGAGTTGATAATAAATTAAATTTTACAATTGATTCTAGTGGTAGAACATTATCATTATTACAAGATTATGTAATTTGCGGGAAAATATGGAATCAATCATTTAAAATATGTTTGAGCGGTGAAAAGTATTTAAAAGAATTTTATGTAGACAATCGCTTAGTTTGTGTTACCAATGGCGATAAATCATTAGAAAGATTCGTTATTTTAGACGAATCAATCTCAAGCAGTTTAATAAATGCATTATTCATAATTGGTTTTAATTCTTATTTACAATAAACAACATGCGCATAATTTCTTACAACGTAAATGGCATTCGTGCTGCTATTAAAAAAGGCTTTACAGATTGGTTGGCAACTAACCCAGCCGATATTATTTGTCTGCAAGAAAGCAAAGCAACCAAAGACGATGTTGATCATGCTCATTTTGAGAAAGCGGGATATACTAGCTATTGGTTTTCTGCTCAAAAAAAAGGATACAGTGGCGTGGTGATTCTATCTAGAAATAAAGCTGATAAAATTATTTATGGATCTGCAATTGAACAGAGCGATTTTGAAGGAAGAGTAATAAGGGCCGATTTTGGCAATATCACTATTATCAATGCATACTATCCATCTGGTACTAGTGGAGATGAAAGACAAATGTATAAGTACCAATGGTTGAAAGAATTCAATGAGTATTTAGAAATACTTAAAAAAACGAGGAAGCAATTAATTGTTGTGGGTGATTATAATATTGCCCATGAAGCCATAGATATTCATGACCCTAAAGGCAATAAAAAATCATCAGGATTTTTGCCAGAAGAAAGAGAATGGATGACTAGCTTTTTAGCGAATGAATGGATTGATACCTATCGTCATTTAAACCCCGAAACAACTGGTGGGTATAGTTGGTGGAGCCAACGATTTCCTTCAGTTCGATTGCAAAACAAGGGTTGGAGGATTGATTATATTTGCATCACCAAAAATTTATTGCCTCATTTAAAAGCAGCAAGTATTCTTCCTGATATTAAACACAGCGATCATTGTCCGATATTTGCAGAGTTATCAATTTAACTCATATCTCATATCTCATATCTCATATCTCATATCTCATAATTCTTAATTCTTAATTCTACTAATGTTTATTTACAACGTAACCACCAAAGTTGCCCATTCAATCCACACAGATTGGCTGCACTGGATGAAAAATGAGCATATTCCTGCAGTAATGAAAACAGGATGCTTTACTAAACAAGTGTTTGTTAGATTATTAGAAACAG
>JAYVRC010000253.1:0-2112 GCA_043776615.1 Sphingobacteriia bacterium | reverse complement strand
TTTGGTCCTCAATTTTATAACCAATATCTAATTGGCTTCTTATATGTTCTGCAGGCCTTATTCTAGAAATGAAATTTTCCATCACTTCTATAACCTCTAATGTTTTAAAAACGTCTAATGCCATGTTTGAATATGCTGTTAGTTAGCTAATCAATCTCAATCTCTAAGAGATGTTGTTGGGCTTACTTTTTAATTTTTATAGTCCAATATGTTAAAGAATCATTATTATCTGGAATATACTGATGAGCAGTCATTGCAGGAATTATAAGAAAATCACCTGGGTTAAGTCTTCTCTCATTAGCATTTACAATTACTCCGCCGTGCCAATTTCTCATCGGCTTATTGTCACTTTGTTCTGTTTCGCCTTGTACCTCTTTGCCAGTTCTCAATAGGCCATGTCCAGATCGAATAACAACAACATCGTCCCACGATTCATGTACTTCTACATATCCAGTAACAGTTCTTTTTATTATATAGTATTCTGCTCCTGATTGACCTTTATCAAGCAGCTGGGGATTACCCAAGCTTTGTTTGGAAGCGGTGTCTTTAAAATTTGTATTTATTATTGAGTCTAACTGACGTTCGTTATAATAAATCGAATTTAATTGTGTTGGGATAGCCATAGAACCTTCTTTTATGTCTGGAGTTTTAACTCTATTACATGCAAGAATGAATAAAAAGAAAATCAAATTTGGGAGTATATATTTTGCCATAATTACTTCATTGAATGATAAAGGTAATTTTTTAGAACATTCAATTTTGATCTTTTAAAAGATTTTATAACTCAAGTTGTTTGGCTTAAAAGTAATATCATACTATTTAACATCACAATTTTAATAAAAACTTGTAAGTTCTTTTGATTAGTATGATCTGGCATGATTGTTTCGTAACTTTAGTATAAACAAATGATATGAAAAAAATTATACTACTAGTATTAGTCATTTTTATGACTGGAACCTTTTCTTTACAAGCTCAAACAGTAACTTCTGATTCAATAAGTACACTTAAACAAGAGAAAAAAAATCTCGTAATAAGCAAACGATTGAATGAAAACAAACTTAAATTAGCCAAACTTCAGAATACTATCCAAGAAAAAACGAATGACGTTTCCTCTACCACCAAAAATGCTCAGAACGCAGCAGCAGAAAACAAAGAGACTGCACAGAAATTAAATGATGATTCGCAGGATAAAAGGCTCGCAAGAAAATCAAGGAAGGATGCGAAAAATGCCCAAAGTGCTGGAAGGGCGGGCCGAAATGCAAATGATGATCTAAGTGATCTTCAGAACGATATTGAAAAATTGAAGAAACAAATTGCTAAAGACGAAGCTAAATTAGGGATATCTCAGCAAGCTGTAAAGCAATAAATTTTCGTTTGTCTTTCAATAGTATTTATTTACAATCCTATACTTTTCTTTTTGAAATTTCTAAATATGTCTAATTATAAAGAAATTAGACATATTTTTATTTAAAGTCTTTTTATGCGAAAATTTATTGCTACTTCTTTATTTTCCTTTGCCTTTTTATTAAGTCAAGCTCAAACCAATATTGGGTTGCTAAAAGACAATTCCATTAAAAACATTGATGGAAAATACGATAGCTATAAAAACATCGCCCTTCAAATCTGGGGATTTGCAGAAGTGGGATATAAAGAAGTAAAAAGCTCGCAACTCTTACAAGAAACATTGAAAAACAATGGATTTACTGTACAATCGGGTGTGGCCGAAATGCCTACTGCATTTGTTGCAAGTTATGGTAGCGGTAAACCAGTAATTGCTATACTAGCTGAATACGACGCATTACCAGGATTATCGCAACAAGCTATTCCAGAGAAAATAACAGCCAGCGGTTTGAGCGCAGGACATGGTTGCGGTCACCATTTATTCGGCACCGCATCGGTTGCAGCCGGGATAGAAATAAAACAGTTAATTGAGGCTAAAAAATTTACTGGCACAGTTCGGGTATATGGTTGCCCTGCTGAAGAAGGAGGTAGTGGAAAAGTGTATTTAGTAAGAGCAGGTTTGTTTAATGATGTAGATGCCGTGGTTCATTGGCATCCTTCTGATAGAAACTTCATTACAATGAATACAGGACTGGCAAATAAATCTGCTAA
>JAYVRC010000252.1:0-2128 GCA_043776615.1 Sphingobacteriia bacterium | reverse complement strand
ATTAAAAATTTTACGGTCAATACCCATTTCAAATAATTGTTTGGAAGCAGTTACGGTTACTTCGTTCAAGGTATTGGTAGATTGCTCCATTTTAATATTGCCCAAATCTTTATCTACCATGCTCATCATTTGTTCCCTTCCTCCTTCTTGTCCTCCGCCTTGAGGCATTTTGATACCAAAGGAAACCTTTTGAGAATAAGGTTTATAACCAATGGCAGTTATTTCAAGCATAAAACTACCCATAACCTGTAGGTTTTCCATGCTGAAGTCACCATTTGTTTCTGATACCAAAGCTTTTAGTGTAGCTTGAACCATTTTCTTTTTAGTAGAATCGTACCTATTTCCAATTAATACAATGGTAGCACCATCTAATCCTTTACTTGTTTTTTTATCTACTACTTTACCATAAAAGTGCCCCATGTTGAAGTTCTGTCCGCCACCCATTTTTTTCAAATCGGGCATTTGTGCCATAGAACTAAAAGAAATGAGTACACAGAATAGGGTAATTATTTTTTTCATTTTTGATTTTGATTAAATAGTAGGCAAATGTCAAATGTAATTTTGCTGAAGGTTGTTAATATATATGAACGGTAAATTTTTGTTGGTTAATGGATAGCCTTGCTTAAATACTTGAGAAATCAATTGTTATTTAATAGCAATGGTTAGCAATACTTGTATCAACCCTATCAGCAATCCTAATACGGCACCTATGATTTCAATAAATCTAAACTCGGTAGACATGATCTGATTGAGTATCTCTTCCAATTTATCCGATGAAAAATTTCCTACTTTTTCTGTAACAATTTTTTCAAGGTCTAGTTCACTTTGCAGTGTATTCATGTACTGTTTCATTAGTATGGGAAATAATTCTTCCAATTCCTTTAGAAAAATCTCCTTTACCATTCCAATGGTTTTTTCACCTATCAGCATACCGAGCATAGGAATTTGCGAAGTAAGTTTTTCTTTTAAAAAGACTTCAATATGTGTTTCCAAAATGGGCATTATCTTTTGAACATTATCAGGATTGGAAATTTTTTCTTCTATCTCTGAAAAGGATAATAATTCATTGCTTACCAATTTCCCCAATTTCAACGCAAATTGTTTCTGCCTTTTTGGAAAAATGCCTTGAAAAGTAACGCCTAAAAATTTCTTTGGCTCTCGGGGATGAAAAAGCATTTTGATAGCAATCCAATTAGTAAACCAACCAATAAACGCTGAGATAAGTGGAATAAGGAATAGTATCCAATTCATATAGTAGAATATGTTTAAAAATAAAAAACCTTGTGGCAATTGCTACAAGGTTTTTGTTTGGGGAGACCGATGGGTTTCGAACCCACGACCCTCAGAACCACAATCTGATGCTCTAACCAACTGATCTACGACCTCCGTTTCAAGATTGCAAAAGTAGAAAAAAAAGTTTCTCAAAAGTTATTTATCTTATTTCTTTTAATGAAATGGCGAATGGGCCAACGGAATTAACGATCAATGGGTTTCTTATATCGCTTAAAACTGAAAAATGAATATTGCCCTTTGCATTTTCTACATTATATAAGGTGAAAATTCTTTCTTTTCCTTTAAATTTTACTTTAATAATGGAGTTTTTACCCTTGTAAAAAGTCTCTATGCCATTGCCCATATCCATAGTTGTCTCTTTAAATGAAATCAGTTCAGTCATATTTTTCTTACTAAGCCATAAAATACTTCGGGTAGCATATCCTTCACCATTTTCTGTAAAAGCCGTATCGTATTTAATAGCGTTTTTGTTTGCTTCTGCGGTTATCATCATTTTGCCTTGACTTAATTTTTCAGGAATGGAATAGTCAAACTTCATAGTATCACCAACTTTTTGCAGGGTAATAATGGCAGTGTAATTACTGCTATCGGTTTTAAGACTGTATATGTAAATGTCATTTATTTTTTGGGGGAATGATGATTTAGTAGTATTCCATAACCTGCTATCTGTAGGGTTAGGATTCCATTGAGAAAATAGGCTCATTATTGAAAATGAAAAAACGGATGTAATCAAAATTTTTTTCATCATGAATGGTTATATGAAGTTTTAAAATAGGGAATGTAAATGTAGAAATAGTTATTGTTAATAATTTAAGATTTTGTAACAAAATAATAC
>JAYVRC010000251.1:0-8194 GCA_043776615.1 Sphingobacteriia bacterium | reverse complement strand
ACGTAACATCCACATTTAAAAAATGGTCAGGTCTGCGCAATTCAAGGTCAGTCCAGAAAACCTCATTCAATTCATAGTCATAATTTTGACCAGTGTGTACAATAATTTGATTGGTATATTTATCAAGTAAAACCATGGTTCTGGAAAGCCTGATAATTTCGGGCCTTGTACCAACAATGGTCATTATTTTTAATTTGGGTGCCTGTTTGCTCATTGTGTATCCGTTGCTATTATCAATTTTTATACTGCTTCAAAAAAGGTGTCCGAATCTGCTGGATTAAAAAACTCATTAATCCAAAATATTGTATAAAGTTCCTCTTCTCCAACATTTGTTATGCTATGGGTGTACCAAACAGGCATGTCTACAAAGGAAGGGGTTTCACCATCGAGTTTAAAAGAAATCACTTCGCTGGTGTCAATTCTCCTGAAGTCAATTCTGGCTTTACCTTTTATAACTGCAAAGCGTTCAATTTTACGGGTATGAAAATGATTTCCACGTGTAATGCCAGGTTTTGTGGTGGAGAAAGAAACCTGTCCTCCAATTTGCAGCTTTATTGTTTCAACAAAACTGCCCCGCTCGTCTGTATTTTTTTTTAGATAATATGGGAAAAAAGTTTGATGGTTGATATAGCTTCGAAAGGTATTGAATAGGTTCAATTCAAATTGGCTGTTAAGTTCCGGAATTATTGCATTTTCAAAATAATCTATTTTAAACCGCAGAAGATGCTTCAATATTTCTGTAACTTTTATTGTAACGGTTGGCAGCACCTGAAATACAGTAGCAGAAGTTTTTTCTCTTATTTTTTGCCAAATCACTTCTACTAATTCTGACACATAAATAAGGTTTAAAGTACCGTCTACATCTATCTTAGGAGTTTCATTATGTGTAAGTTGATGCGAAAAAGTTGCTATAACAGAATTATAATGAGGATTACCAAACGGGCCAAACACATTGGGGATAACGAGACCTGTAAAAACTGCTTTATTTTTAAGTGCCCATTTTTCAAAAAGTTCCCGACCTTCTTTTTTGGAACGGCCATATAAGTTATCCTTTTCTTCCTGTGTAGATGAGGAGAAAATAATATGTGGTGTTACAGCTTCTGCCTCCATTGCATTAATCATTTGCTGAACAAGGCCGATATTTGTTTTAAATATTACATCAGGATCGTTGTGCCGGTTCATTGCTGCAAGATGAACAATTACATCGCATTGTTTTACAAAATTCTGAAGTTGATTATTGTCATTAAAAAAAATTTTTTCAAAATTAATAAGGGTTACATTTTGCTGTAAGTTTAAAAAATTATAAAGATGTGATCCAACAAAACCTGCCTGACCTGTGATTCCTATTTTAATCATTGGTATTTATGTGTATTTTTCGTTTCTTGAAATTTTGCTAAGAAATAGTTTGCCAATCAACCCACCTGTCAGCAGGTTGGCGATAATCATCATTTTTAGACTGCTCTACACTCAAACCGGAAAGAACCAGTAATGTAGCATTGGATGTATTTGCTTTAATGCCAGTAAAGCTGCCAGGAGGTACTCGTAAAAACTTGCCATTTTCAGCCGTCATACAATAAAATTCAACTACTTCATCATCTGTAGGGTTGATAAAATCATTGGGTCTTACTACCGCAATGGTAAAAGAACCATTGATGGTATAAAAAGCTTTTTCTTCAATCCTATGACCCTGCCATGCACGAACTACAGATTTATCAGGATGTGTGATTAAATAAAATCGACGATAATTACCCGGTTCTTTTTCATTTACAAATTTAAGTGTGCCTCTAAAATCAGTAAATGTTCCGCCTTGCAAAAAAGAAGTATCCATTTTTACAAATTTAAATCTTTGCGGATTGAATCTAGTTTAAGTAAAAGGTTTTTAGTTCCTTCCAAATCTAAACGCTCTGTATTATGCGAATGGTAATCTTCCACCTTTCCAACATCATCATTACCTTCAGAAAAATATCTTTCATAATTAAGATCTCTGGTATCGGCAGGCACTCTGTAAAAATCTCCCATGTCTTCTGCCTTTACCATATCTTCCCTGTTTACCAATACCTCATATAATTTTTCGCCATGCCTTGTACCAATTATCTTTATTGGATTATTTGCATTATATAATTCCTTAAGTGCAAGAGCCAATATTTCGATCGTAGATGCTGGAGATTTTTGTACAAAAATATCACCCTGTTTGCCGTTATTAAAAGCAAAAAGTACCAGATCGACTGCATCTTCTAAGGTCATCATAAAACGGGTCATGTTAGGGTCCGTAATAGTAAGTGGCTTACCTTCTTTTATTTGTTGAATCAACAAAGGAATAACAGATCCTCTGCTTGCCATCACATTACCATATCTTGTACCACATAATAAAGTGGCATCTTCTGCAATATTTCTTGAACGTGCCACCATAACTTTTTCCATCATTGCTTTACTCATGCCCATTGCATTTATAGGATATACAGCTTTATCTGTACTTAAAATTACCACCCGTTGCACTTTTTCTTTAACAGCAGCTTCCAGTACGTTTTCAGTTCCCAATATATTTGTTTTAACTGCTTCTACAGGAAAAAATTCGCAGGACGGCACCTGTTTTAAAGCTGCGGCATGAAAAATAAAATCAACACCTCCCATTGCATTCTCCACACTTCTATAATCACGTACATCGCCAATGTAAAATTTTACTTTGGGGTTATTAATTACTTTACGCATGTCATCCTGCTTCTTTTCATCTCTGCTAAAAATGCGTATTTCCTTAAGTGGAGAGTCTACAAAACGGCTTAGAACGGCATTTCCAAATGAACCTGTACCCCCTGTTATTAACAACGTTTTATTTTCGAAGATTGATGATTTCATTTGAGAATTTGTTATTTTAATTTTTTTTATAATTATTTATTTAAACTACTACTTCCATCTAAATCCGCTATTATATAAAGTTTATTGCCTTTGTACTTTACCTTCCCCATTTCCTTCCACCAACTCCTGATTGAAGCAATTGCAAAGGAAGCCGTATCGTGATTTATTCCAACAACCCTATTACTGATTTTATGCTTTTTTCCTTTAATATTTCAGCAATTTTTTTCAATTTTCAATTTGTCCAATGCAGAGGTTTAATTGAAACACCCATTGTATAAGGGCTTACGATATCTTCTATGTCTTCTACTAAGGATTCATTTTTTTGCGTTTCCGTTTCTTTCCCACCACCTTCTTTTCTATTTTTTGATTTTAAAGGAACGTTGATTAAATCTTCATTCAACTCTTTTAATCCAGCATTTAATGTGACTCTTAAAATGACTGCTAATTTAGAGAATACTCTAAACCCGCCTTGTCCTAAACTTTCCGCATCTGCAGTAAATACAATTCGTCTACCTTTTTCATTTAATTACTTGTTTAGGGAATTATACTTTTCCTGCAACAATATATGGATTTGCATGAATTTGATTTCTTGCAACTTTACATATTAATTAATAAAACATTATTAGGCCAATTAAAAAATCATCCAAACTTTATATTTCATCCTATCTAATTTTATAATTTTTAAAGAATACTCAAGTTCTTTGTTTGTTCGTGATATCAAAATAAATATTTTTTTACCAAAGATAGAATGAAAATCTACAAGTTTTCCTTTGCTAATCCAAGGTTAAAATTGATATTATTTAATAGACAACCTTTGCTTAATATACTATTACAGTAAAGGTAATACATTTGTTATACTCGACTTTTTTTCCACATAGCTTTAGTTGATCTGGCATAAGTAGAATGCTCAAAAATTAAACACTATAATTTTTTAATTGAAGATTTTCTATATTAATTCATTGAAAGAGTTTGGTAATATAACTTCCCAAAGAATAATTTTTCATAACGTCTTCTATAGAACTTTTGGGTATGTTATGTATAAAATCAAGATCTATATGAAAATTATCAAGATCTATAATGTTTATAAATTCCGGGTTATAAAAAGGCTCATTCTTTATATTTTTATTTGTAGTAATTAATTTTTTGCCTGCTCCAAGAGTTTCAAAACTCCTAATTGTTAACCCTGTTTGAAATGAACTAGGAAAATCAATAATTGCATTTGTGTGCGAAAACATATCAAGCATTTCATTATGTGACAGTTGTTTCAATTTAGTTTTCCGTGGTATTGTTCCCTTTTTGATAGTATAAATGTGGTTTTTAAATGATAAATATAGGTAATATATAAAGTTTAAATTAAGTTTCCTGCACATTTCCTCAGTTTTCATAATCAACGCTAGCCTTTCCTTGTTGCGCCATGCACCAATAAATAAGATATCATTTTTCTTTTTTACATTTTTCTTTGCATCATCTTTTCTAAATTTTTCATAAATATCGAGATAAAATAAAGGTAGGTAATTAATTTCCGGGTGATCCTGACAATCTTTGACATCAAAGGAAAACACTTTATCAAAAAACCTCAAATTAGATAAATAATTATATTCGGGCTTCAAAGCGTCCCAATGAAAATTAATAAATTTAGCATCCGGATTTATCGTTCGTATTTCACTTAAAAAATAATCATCTAACTGATACCCATGCCGGACCAATACATAATCATAACCACCTACTGAACGAATCTTATTATAAAATTTGTTTTTGTAATAATCATATACATTGAATTTGGACGGCAAAAGCTTTATACACGCCCTAAAAAGAATTCCATCAGAATAAAAAGATAAGAGATCATAGCAAGTGACAATAGCCCCAAATTCAGTCAGTTTTTTCACGAAATGTATATCGTAATGAAACGAAGTAGGGCCAATATATAAAATCCGTTTTCCTTTTAAATTAACTGTTTCCATTGCTCAAATGAATTAATAAAAATTGGGTGATGCCTAAGTACTGGTAATCATTTATAAAGACCCCTGGTCTTTAACTCCGTTATACTTTCCAAATAATTATCAGCTTTTATTTCCTGCGTATTTACCCAACTCACGAAATTAGAAATTCCCTCTTCGAATTGAAGTTTAGGTTTAAAACCTAAATCCTTCTCTATTTTAGTTAAGTCAGCATAGTTATGCCTAATATCCCCGAGCCTAAAGTTACCAGTTATATTGACCTCACAAGTTGATTCATATAATTTTTTTAACTTATCTGCAATTTCTAAAACATTTACCTGTTGCCCGGTACCAACATTATAAACATTGTAATTTGCATTTTCATTTTCTAAACCAAGAATGGTTGCATTTACTACATCATCTATAAAAACAAAATCCCTGCTTTCCAAGCCATCCTCAAAAATATTAATGGGACTATTATTTTTTATCTGTGTTGAAAAAATTGAAAGAATTCCAGTATAAGGATTTGATAAAGATTGGCCGGGTCCGTAAACATTCTGATACCTGAAAGCAACAGCAGGAATATTTAACGATTTACCTGCGACTAAAAATAATTGCTCCTGATTATATTTTGTGATACCATAAACAGACATGGGTTGTATTTTTGATTCTTCATGGGTAGTTAATAGCGTAACCTCCTTTTCACAAATAGGGCATTTACATTCAAATGACTTATTGATCAGATCATTTTCGTTTCTTGTAAAAGGATATACTTCTCCATGTAATTCGCAATGATATCGTCCTTCTCCATATATAGCTCTAGACGAGGCTACAATTATTTTTTTTATTCCATGTTGTTTAGTATTAGCTAAAATATCCAAAAGTATCGCTGTCCCGCCAATGTTTACATTTGTATATTTATAAATCTGATACATTGATTGCCCTGTACCTGTTTCAGCGGCCAGATGTATTACGGCATCCTGACCAATCAATGCTTTTTCCCAATCCTCCCTATTTGTAACATCCCCTTTTATAAAACATACTTTATCAATAATTGACTTATATAAAAATGATTCATCTCCTTTTGCTCCATGTATTTGCTCAGATAAGTTGTCTAATACTGTTATAAAATATCCCTTTTTAATTAAACTTAATGCCAGATTTGATCCAATAAAACCTGCGCCACCTGTAATCAAAATTCTTTTGCCTGGTAACATATTTTTTTAGATTTGTTTTTAATGTTTTTAATGAATTTTTAAAGAGAAATTTTAATACTATAAATAGTATTTAGATATTAATATTAAGTATAAAAATAATTAGTGATTTATTATAATAAGAAAATTAATTAATATATAGCATTATTTTTAATATCTGATTTTACAGATAAATAATTTTTATTATAATAATAATACAGCCAAACAAAGTATATTGACGACCCAATATTTTTGGCTATAATGGCACCAACTGATGAATACCATTTTATAAGAAAGAGCGAAGAAATTACCAAAACAATTCCTTGAAATATGGAAACCTTTTTTATAAAAGGTGATTTACCTTTTGCACTTAAAAACTTATTTATAAAATCACCAAAACCTTGAATTATTGCTCCGCCTGCGCCAATTTTAACTAATAAACCAACTTCCTTATATTTTATCCCCAAAAAAATATTAATACAAAAATCAATACCAATAAAAGTAAGGGCTAGTAAAATCATCGAGACCTTAAAAACTTTTTTGAAAGCTTCTGGTGGAATTTTATCAAGATTTATGAATTCCTTAAAATAGGAAGTACCTACAATACTTGGCAAAAAAGCAAATGGTATTACAAAACTTAAGGCCAGGCTATAATTACCTACTTCTATGTTATTTATATTAAAGTATCCAATTAACACAGGTAAAAGATAAACTGCACCTACATTCCACAAACTGCCATAATATAAATGACTTCCATATACTTTATTTTCAATAATCAATTCTTTTAATTCAGATGACTTTCTTTTAAATATCAATTTATCGTTGAATATAAATGCAATAAATACTACCAGATAAGTGATATAAAATAATGTAACGTTAAAATAAATGTTGCCAGTAGAAAAAGATTGAAATAAAAATAAAGACATTACATACAAAAAAGGAGGAAGAATCTTATAAATTGAAAAACTTAAAAGTTTTCTTTCTGCTTGAAAGATTGCTTCTAGGTAAAAAAACAAAGGTTGAACGATAAAAAGTGGAAACATGACAAGTAACAAATAAAATAAATTTGAACTTAAAATTTTTGGCCAAAAAAATCCAATTATTAATGTAATGATGAACATTATTAAAAGTCCTAGGAAACATTGATACATCATGTAGCCCTTAAAAGTTGCAATACGTTTTTGATTGTCTGTAGCAGCTATTAACCTTGCTCCAGAATAATAAAAACCAAAATTTACAAAAAAGCTAATCATCATTAAGTAATTTTGTATATACTTCCAGTCCCCAAACTGTTCTTTAGAAAGTAATTTTGAGTTAAGGACACTTCCCAGAAAGCTAAGCCCTAAGCCAGCAATTGTTGCAATATATAAAATTGTTACTCCGTGTTTTTCAAGTTTCATCTTCATCCGCATGTCGCAATAATGTAAAGTTACAGGTTTGCAGCCCTATTAAAAGTGTAATAAAATCATAATATGGATCAGAGCTGATGCCCACGTAGATTGCAAAACCTGCGCAGGCCAGAACCCAAAGGATGAGAATCAATTTCGATCCATTTATATTTTCGAAATAGAAATTTTGCGCTCTCTGGGTAATTGATTTAATTAAAAAAAATAAATAAACAATCAGTGTAGGTAAACCTGCCCACCAGCCGAGTAAAATAAATTGATTATCCAAATAATAATAAGGTTCAGGCCAATGACTCCAGTTCCACCTACCTAATGGACCAACACCTTGCAATAAGTAATCGCTGTTGTATTGACTAAAGAATTCCTCTAATTGCTCACTCCTTGAGTCTTCGGAAACTCTTTCGGTAAGGTTGTTCACAGCACCCTCGAATACTTTGCTCAAACCACTATTTGAAAATAGAAAAAAAGCCCCTACTACTAATACTACTGTAGATAAAATAACCAATATGCTGTTTTTTGTTTGAAGTTGATCTTTAAATTTTGCGAATATATATATTGCATATATAGCTAAATAAGATCTTGAGCCAGTTGATAAAATAAAAATAAAAATGATTAAAAAAGCAAAAATATTTATGATATTCAGCTTTTTATCTTCCTCATTTTGTAATAGAAAGAAAGGAAAGACCCAAATGAGGTAAACTGAAAAATCTATTATCGCATTCAGGTAATCATTCCTGCTTGCTCCAAAACCAACCTTGCTCAGATTAATTAAACCGGCAATAATTAAGACAAAAGATATAAAATA
>JAYVRC010000250.1:0-2129 GCA_043776615.1 Sphingobacteriia bacterium | reverse complement strand
CATTTTTACCCACTTTACTACTCCCGCTTATTCCAGTTTGAGCAGCTATAACCGTATTACTGCCTATCTCTACATTGTGAGCAATTTGAACTAGGTTATCTAGTTTAACTCCTTTTTTAATTACTGTTGATCCCATTGTTGCTCTATCAACTGTTGAATTAGCACCTATTTCTACAAAATCTTCAACCACTACATTGCCCAATTGAGGTACTTTTTTGTAGCTGCCATCTATTTGAGGAGCAAACCCAAATCCATCGCTACCCAAAACCGATCCTGCATGAATAATTACATGATCGCCAATTACACAGTCGTTATAAATTTTTGCCCCTGCATGTATTGTTGAATGCTTACCTATAATTACACCATTACCCAAAACTACTCCTGGATATATTTTTGAATCATCTCCAATTTGTACATTTTCTCCAGCGTATGCAAATGCACCAAAATATACATTCTTGCCAATTTTTGCTGAAGGTGAAATATAACTAGGTTGTTCAATTCCATTTAGTTGTTGAGCAACTAATTGTTGGTACTTAGTCATTAAAGTTGCAAACGAAGAATAAGCATCTGGAACTCTAATAAGTACTGCATTTACGCTTGTTTTGAGTTCTTGAGCATCATTAATAATAACTATAGATGCTTTTGTATTGTACAAATATTCTTCATATTTTGGATTGGACAAAAATGAAAGCTGACCTGTGACCGCTTCCTCAATTTTACCAAATGAAGTTATTGCTATTGAGGCATCACCCTCAACTTTCCCCTGTATCATCATGGCTATTTGAGAGGCGGTAAATTGCATATACGCTTTTTATGTTAACAGACAAATGTAGAATTTTTTTACTTGAGATGACAGATTTTGCTGAATCATCGTATTGTCTACTTGAGTAATGTCTTTTAAAGTGCCATCTTTATACAAGATATTTATTTTTTCTTCTTTGCTTTGATATGCAGTATTGGTGGCAATTCCTGTAAAACATAAATAATGAACATCTGCATCAGATAACCCGAATTGTATTTTGGCTTGCAGTTGCTTTTCTTGTAAAAAACTATCAGAAATAGGCTCAGCCTGAATTTTTGACTTGTACAATTTTCGATCTAAAAATCTGGTACTAAGCAAAGATAGAATTGGGTCTGGATGACTGCTCCATCTTTTTATTGCACTAATAATATCATAGTCGTCGAGCTTACAAAATTGGGCCAACGATACATTATCCATTATTCCTTTAAAATCACCTAAAAAATAATCAAGGGCTGAATGAGTTTTAATAGATTCATCTGTTGTAGCGTATATTTCTCTTACCCTTTCCATTATTTTTACCAACATTTTTTCTGCAGATAAAACTGTTTTATGCAGATATACTTGCCAGTACATTTGACGCCTAGCAACTAAAAATTTCTCAACACTATAAATGGCTTTTTCTTCAACAACTAATTGGTCATCTTTTACAGCCAACATTTTTAAAATCCTGTCGTATCCAATTACTCCTTCACTTACTCCTGAAAAAAAACTATCTCTGCTTAAATAGTCCATCCTATCTACATCTAACTGGCCACTAATAAGTTGGTGTAAAAACGATTTGTTGTAATTATTGGTAAAAATTTTAATTGTTAAAGAAAGTTTTCCGCCAAACTCATTATTCATTACTTGCATTATTTGTAACGACAATTGTTCGTGACTAATTCCAGGGATGAGCACCTGTTCTAAAGCATGTGAAAAAGGTCCGTGACCAATATCATGTAATAAGATTGCAGCTTTAACTGCAATTTCTTCCTCTTCAGAAATTAAAACTCCTTTCCCTCTTAATTCTGTAACAGCATTACACATTAAATGATATGCGCCTAATGAATGATGTAAACGCGTGTGAACGGCTCCGGGGTATACAAGCTGTGCCATTGCCATTTGCTGAATTCTTCTCAATCTTTGGTAATAAGGATGCTCGATAATTGAGAAGATTAATGGGTGATTGATTGTTATAAATCCATATACAGGGTCGTTGATAATTTTTATTTTGGTATTGGTCATGATGTTGAAAAATTGTTAAATCCAGTTTAAAGGCAATGGTCAAAGGTACAATTTAGTGATTCAATCAAAATTATAAATAGCTTTATTAGATGGCTATAGCAAA
>JAYVRC010000249.1:0-2132 GCA_043776615.1 Sphingobacteriia bacterium | reverse complement strand
CTCATTGGTGTGACAGTGTAAGGATTGTTAGTTCACATTGCGATGCACACTTTTCTAATTATTCAATTAGTAATCCCGACTCTATTCACTTTTATCCGACAGGCCCAACAGCAACACATTATCATTGGGATTTTGGTGATGGCAGTTCATCCAATTTGCAGATACCTTGGCATTTCTTTACTATGCCTGGAAATTATTTAGTTTGCTTTACTGTTTATGATTCCACGAGTGCAGGAATATGTACAGCTACATGGTGCGACACAGTTAGAATTGGAAATATACATTGTAACGGACATTTTTCATTTTACCAATTACTAAATCCAGATAGTGTACATTTTTATCCGACAGGACCAACAGCTACAAGTTATTATTGGCATTTTAGTGACGGCACCTATTCTACATCACAATATCCATGGCATTTCTTTTCACTTCCAGGAGCATATTATGTTTGCTTAACCGTGAGAGATTCTTCGTCACATGGAATATGTATTGATACTTGGTGTGATTCCATACACATTACTCCTTTCAATTTAATTGATGGACCCATTTCTAGTCAAGAGTCCTTTTCAATTTATCCCAATCCTGCTCACAAGAATTTAACGCTCAAAATAAATTCAGCCTCAATTCCAAAAACACTTGAAGTACAAATTGAAGATTTGAATGGAAGAATAATTTATCGAAATGAAATCTCTTCTACTGAATATATGTTTAATATTGATAATTACAAAGCGGGGATGTATATTATAAAAGTCAAAATAGATGATAAATTCTTTTATAGAAAATTTATAATCAACTAGTCACTATAAAAATTTAAAAAAACGTCATAAGAAAAATTCTTGTGACGTTTTTTTTATGGACTAATTTTTAGCCGTTACATTTTTTTTACAAACAGATAATGAAAGAATTACTTTGTTGTGGGACTCTCGCTATATTTATTTTTATAATTCCACTCTACAATACTAACAGCAAAGAGAAACCATAAAAAACCGAGAATGTATCCAGCTAAAACATCACTTAAATAATGAACACAAAGATAAAGTCTGCTAAAACCTAGTAAGAAAATAAATAGCAAAGCAATTATAGTCCAGATGGTTTTAGCTTTAAAATTGGAAAGGCTCCTAATGTAGAAATAAAATAATAACCCATAAAAAGATACAGCAATGGTTGAATGGCCACTAGGGAAAGAATAAGAAAACTCTTTATAATAGCTCAAATCAGTTGGGCGAATTCTAAGAAAATAATTTTTCCCTATCAAGGCCGTTAGTGCTGATCCAATTACTGCAGAGCACAATGAAATTATGTGAGCATAAAATTTTTTATATAAGAAATACACTGAAGTAATCAATGTAACCAAGGCCACAATAAATAACGATCCGAGTTGGGTAAAGAAATATAAACTCCGAGCAATAGAATCAACTCTGATAACGTGAAATAATTGAGCAATACTAAAGTCAATGGTTTGAAGAAATTGGCCATTTTCTATTTTTTCAGCAATTTCAAAAAGTAGAAATGCATTGGAAATAGCTGCAATAATTATTAATGTCAAAGGCAAGCCTTTAAAATAATCCAGTGAAATTCTTCTGAGTAGAAATTTATAGGTAGCTGGATATTTTATAGAAATAATACGGAAAATTTTCCATTGAAGAATGGACTTAACTATACTGTCTTTATTTTTCATTCTTGAAAATGACTTTCAATGTGCTTGGAAACACAATAAGTAAAAGTGGCAAAGCGGCAATAAAACCCCCAATAACAGCAATCGCTAGTGGCTGATGCAACTGTGCTCCTGTTCCTATACCAAGCGCAATCGGCATCAGAGCAATGATGGCTCCAATTGCAGTCATCAACTTTGGTCTTAGACGAGTTGAGATTGAATAAACAATTGCGTCTTTAGTATCAGTTCCCCGTGATAAAGACTCATTAAATTGCAGATAAGTAAATATTGCATTCTCTCCAATGATACCGACAATCATTATAAGCCCAGTATAACTTCCAACATTTAGGGGTGTGTGAGTAACAAACAATGCAATGTAGCTTCCCGCAATTCCCAGAACTGCAATTCCCAAAATTGCCAAGGCCACTTTAATGTTCTTAAATAAAAAGATAATTACAATAAAAACAAGTAAACTAGA
>JAYVRC010000248.1:0-2137 GCA_043776615.1 Sphingobacteriia bacterium | reverse complement strand
ACGTAAATGGTTCAGGGTTATTGGTTACTGATTTTGCTGTGGTTTTTTTGATCACTTAATTTTTTAAAAATGAACATTTACGTTGGAAATCTGAACTGGAACATGTCTAGTGAAGACCTGCAAACCCTTTTTACTCCTTTCGGTGAAGTAACTAGTGCAAAAATTGTTACCGACAAATTTAACAACGACCGTAGCAAAGGTTTCGGTTTTGTTGAAATGGCTGATGATGATGCGGCTCGCGCTGCTATCGCTGGCCTTCATGACACAGATGTTATGGAGCGCAAAATTGTAGTAAACGAATCTACCCCTCGCCCTGAAGGCGACAGAGGCGGCTTTAAGAAGAAGCCTTATGGTGGTGGTGGAAGCGGCGGCGGAAGTCGCGGTGGATACGGCGGCGGCGGTGGTGGAAATCGCAGCGGCGGTGGTGGATATGGTGGCGGTGGAAATCGCGATCGTGGAAACAGCAATGGCGGCGGCGGTGGATATAACAGATATTAATCTAAACAACCATCAAATAATTGATCCTTCCTGATTTTTTCAGGGAGGATTTTTTATTTAATTTACCATTATGAAAAATTCAATACCAATTAGTTCACCCATTGCTGGATGTATGCGCTGGGGTAAATGGGGCTCTAACTATTCAACAACCGAATACCGAGCAATGATAGAGCAATGCCTCGATATGAATATCAATTGTTTTGACCATGCAGATATTTATGGCGACTATACAACTGAAGAAGAATTTGGAGATGCGTTAAAAGAAGATAAAACTATTCGCTCCAAAATAAAGCTCATTACTAAGTGTGGTATTCAAATGGTAACAGAAAATAGATCTGCCCATACTATCAAATCATACAATACCAGTAAAAAGCACATTCTTCAATCAGTTGAACAATCATTAAAAAACTTTGGAACAGATTATTTAGATGTGATGCTTATTCATCGGCCAGATCCTTTAATGAATCCTTATGAAGTTGCAGAAGCAATTCAACTGTTACAACAACAAGGAAAAATCCTAGAATTTGGTGTATCGAATTTTTTACCACACCAAATAAATATGCTCAAACAATTTGTTCCAATAAGTTATAATCAAATTGAAGTTTCGATTATTTGCTTATCGCCATTTAGTAATGGCATATTAGATAACTGTTTGGAAAATAAAATTATTCCAATGGCATGGGCACCTTTAGGTGGAGGATTATTAACCGATGATTTACAACCTAATTTTAGAAGCATCACAAAAGAAGCAATATTGCTGTCCGAAAAATATGGTACTGGAGCAAATGAAATTCTCTTGGCTTTTTTACATACACATCCTTCTAATATTGTAACAATTATTGGAACTACAAAACCAAGGCGACTTGAGCAAGCAAAAAAAGCCAGTCAAATAAAATTAACAAAAGAAGATTGGTACAGTTTATTAAAAGCCGCAACAGGAGAAGATGTAGCTTAATTATTCTGTGATTGCAGCAATACCTGGAAGTGTTTTGCCTTCAAAATATTCTAACATTGCACCTCCTCCAGTACTAACATAGCTTACCTTATCAGTAAAACCAAACTGGTTTACAGCAGCAACGCTATCGCCACCCCCTACTAAACTAAATGCACCATTAGCAGTTGCCTCAGCTGTAGCAATTGCAATAGCTTTTGTACCATGTTGAAATTTTTCCATTTCAAAAACGCCCATCGGTCCGTTCCATAAAATTGTTTTAGAGCGTTTAATAACTTTTGAAAATTGTTCACACGCATCGGGACCAATATCTAATCCCATCCATCCTTCAGGAATGGCATTAGAAGGTGCAGTTAATGTATTGGCATCAGCTGCAAAATTATCTGCAATAATACTATCGCTAGGCAAATGAATAGCAACTCCTTTTGCCTCAGCTTTTTTTAATATTTCTAATGCAGTATTTAATCGATCATCTTCACATAAGCTTTTTCCAATATGACCGCCTTGAGCTTTCATAAAAGTATAGGCCATGCCACCACCAATAATGATATCTGTTGCTCGTTCCAATAAATTTTCGATAATTAAAATTTTATCGCTCACTTTAGCACCTCCAATTATTGCAGTGAATGGTTTTTCTGCTTTATGCAAAACAATTTCAGCAGACTTTACTTCGGCTTCCATAAGTAG
>JAYVRC010000247.1:0-2140 GCA_043776615.1 Sphingobacteriia bacterium | reverse complement strand
TGTATGGTCTTTGCTTCCAGAAGCGACTTGTACAACATTTTTTGCAGAAACATCGTCTTTTACTTCTGATTGATTATTGGTAACTTTTTCGGAGATAGCCGTTTGAGAAGCGGCTTCTTTTGTTTCATTATTTGAGCATGAAGTGGTGAAAAAACACCAAGTAACAATCATTAAAAAAGATGTGATTATTTTCATAAAATTAAGTTTGATTAAACATTCTTTATTTTATAAAAGTAACTAGAGTATTAATAACAGATTATGATTCCAATCATAAATACTTAATCAACAACTTGATAAATAGTAACAGCTTTCTGTTTATTTTTTAATTCAAATTCTCCAAGCTTTATACAATTGAAAGAATCTTTTACTTGCATGTAGGCTTTCTCTGAAATAACAATTTGATCTGCATTAGCTATCGATTGTAAGCGTGAAGCTGTGTTCGCCACATCGCCTACTACAGTATAATCTAATCGGCGAAGATTGCTAGAACCAATATTACCTGATATTAATTCGCCGCTATCAATTCCTATAGAAATTTTTGGAGTAAATTTACTTTCGGTATTTTCAATTGGGAGCAATGTAATTTTTTCTCTTACTGCTAATGCTGCATCAATCGCTCTATCTAAATGAAATTTTCCACGAAATACTGCCATTACAGCATCTCCAATGAATTTATCTACATGACCTTTTTGTGCGATGATTTCTTTTACCATTACATCAAAATAATTATTAAGCATTTTTACTACAACGTCTGCTGGCTCAATTTCAGTAATGGCAGTAAATCCACAAATATCAATGAAAACAACTGTTGCTTCTATGGTTTCATTTTGCATGATAGAATCTTCAAATTCACGAGTACCCATGAATTTTAACACATTCTCATCTACATACATTCGTAAAATATTATTTTCCTTTATGGCCTTAAGTGTTTCTTTTATTTGTAAAACGTGTTTAATTGTTTTTTCGATTGTTAATTCTAGGTCTTCAAAACTTACAGGTTTGCAAACAAAATCAAATGCACCCCTATTCATCGCAGTGCGAATATTTTCCATATCACCATAAGCAGAAACCATTACTGTTTTAAGCATAGGGTTGTTATCATTCAGTAAACCCAATAAGGTAAGTCCATCCATTTCGGGCATATTAATATCACTCAAAACCAAATCAACATCTGGATTATCTTTGAGCTTACTTATTGCATCATTGCCATTTAGTGCAAAAATAAATTCATACTTTTCTTCGCGAATTTGCTTTCGAAATTTTTGCTTGATCAACATCTCCAAATCCATCTCATCATCCGCAACCAAAATTTTAGCCATTTGTTGGTATTTTTAGTTTTTCCTTAAGTAAATTAAAATCTACTGGTTTAGTCAAAAAATCATCTGCACCTAATTCCATTGCGGTATTAAAATTTTCCGCATCGCCATATGCAGTAATCATCATTACTATTGGTGGAGGTGCATGGTATTTTTGTTTGATCTTTTCGAGCAATTGTAATCCGCTCATGCCTGGCATATTAATATCAGATAGAATCAATACAGCTTCGTGGTTATTTTTGTTCATATACTCCAATGCTTGTTCGCCTGAATTAGCAAAAGCAAAAATTACCGTTCCATCTTTTATTTCTTTGCGAAATCTTTGTAAAAAAAGATTCTCCATGTCTTGCTCATCGTCTACTACAAGTATTTTCATTAGAATTATTTTATTATGCTGTTAAGATACTTAAAAACTCATTTCAGTATACTTTTTTACTATATGATGAGCTGATTTGGGCTACAAAAGGCATTTAAGGACTCTAGTACATGATTTTTTTTAGTTATATTTATAACTGAAGGGGGTTACCACTTTTTAGTAGCTACACTACTATCTCGATGTAAAATAAAGCTTATTCTTAAACTGGCTTCTTTATGAATAATGATGCTCAACGCATAATTGAACTGGAAAAATTACTAGCAGAACGAACTGCCGAACTAAATCAGCGAGGTGAAGAGCTAGCCGTGATAAAAAGTGTACAAGAGGGCTTAGCTAAAGAGTTAGATATTCAGGCAATCTATGATCTTGTTGGAAATAGAATTAGGGAGCTTTTTGATGCACAAGTAGTTAGTATTGCTACTTTTGATCATGAAAAAGAATCTGAAAA
>JAYVRC010000246.1:0-8282 GCA_043776615.1 Sphingobacteriia bacterium | reverse complement strand
TCGCCAAAGCTTGAAACTAGAAGGTTTTAACGCTGCACGCATCAACCTGATTACATCCTGTTGTTTTAAACCAAATTGCATTTCTATAGCTTCAAAAGTAGTTCGGTCTTCCCAAGCCATTTCAATAATTCGATCATTATCTATCAAACTTATATTCTCCATAGTAGTCATTTTCATTTTGTTGATTTAATTTTTTGCATCCTACATTTATCACTGCAATATTTTACATCTTCCCAAACTTTTTCCCATTTTTTTCGCCAACTAAATGGTCTGTTGCAAGCAACACAAATTTTATTTGGAAGATGCTCTTTTTTTTTATTTTTCATTTTCCGAAATTGATTGGTAAGTTTACCTCTTTCTTTTTACTTTTTCGTTTGGTATGAATTGCTACTATCTTTTCATTGTTTTTTTGTACTTCTTTTGATTTTTTTGTTATCCATAAATGCTCCCTTGCAAAAGCAGCAGCAGCCTTCAATTCAATAATTGGTGCTGGATAATCTTTCCCAATTTTACATTCATAGAGTGCTTGTTCTAATTCCGACATGATCCAAGGCTCATGAATTAAATGTACTGGAATATGTTGTAAAGCAGGTATCCAATTTTTTATAAATATCCCTAATGGATCGTGGTCTTTAGATTGCTTTATTGGATTGTAAGTTCTTATTGTATTTACTCCCATGGTACCTGCCTGCATCTGAAATTGGGGGTAATGAATACCTGGTTCATAATCTAAAAATTGTTTTGCTAAATGATGAACTCCAGCTTGCCATGGCTGCCAAAGATGATGTGTGAGAAAGGAAACCAACATGCTTCTCATCCTGAAATTGAGGTAGCCCGTTTCAATTACACATTTCATACATGCATCTATCAGAGGATAACCCGTTTCTCCTTTTTTCCATGCAGTTAGATAAATTTCGTTTTCAATATTTCGAATATGATCAAAACCTTTATTCATGTTTTCAAACTCAATCCTACATTCGCTTTCAAACTTTTGAATAAAATGACAATGCCAATGCAATCGGTTAATAAAAAAATTGATATTAAACTTATCTCCAGTTTGCTCAATTGCATTTAATGCTGACTGATAAATTTGTTTCATGCTTAAATTACCCCATGTGAGATAAGGAGAAATCCTACTGCAGCTTTTCCTGCTTTCTAAAGGTTTGCTAATGTGTTTGCTATAATTTGTTTTTCGTTCATTCAAAAAACTTTGTAAATACATTTTTGCATTTGCTTCACCTCCTGGCTGAAAAAGCGGATTGTTGCAAGAGATGGCTTTGTAAAAAATTTCATTTTCTGAGATCGACGCAAATAATTTGCTTACATCAATTGTTTTCAATTGCTTTAAGTCCACCTCAAAAAGAGGAGTGTGCATCACAATATGCCAATGTCTGCTAAAATCTTTTCTATTTTTTAGCCCTCTCATTATGCCATTGGTAGGCAACTCTACCCATTTAATATCTTGTGCTTTACAAAATTTATTGATTAACTTATCTCTATCAAAACTTAATTGATTGCCTGTTTCTTCATGCGAAAAAATATGTTTAATTACGTAATGGTCATTTATTTTTTGGAAAGCTAGTGTTACTTCTAAATAAATTATGTCGATGGCTGCATTGTATTTTTCTAAACTTTTTTGCATTTGTTGAAGCGATTGGTATACAAATCGCCAATGCCTTTCAGCACTATCACCGTAATTTAAAAGTGATGGTTCAAAAATATATAACAAAACTGTAGGCAATCCGTTTTCAATTGCTAATTGAATTGGTTTATGATCATTAAGCCGAAGATCTCTTTTAAACCATACTATATTTATTGCCTGCTTCATTAAATACGAATCATTTTTTTTGCTCTCAAAGTATCTAATGTTAGTGTATTTCCTTCATTAAGATTTTTATGTGCAATCACATCACAAAGAAACCCCTTATGATCGCCACCATCAAAACTACTCACCACTTTTAAATGCATTACAGCTAAACTATTTTTTAAAACATAAAAATTATTCCATATTTCTAATTCATTTCTTTTTTGTAATCTACCAATTTTATCTATTTTTTTTCCTGTTTTTTTCCCTAATAAATCTACCAACCTGTATTGAGTGTCTGCTAGTAATTGCAAAATAAATTCACCCGAGGCTTCAACGTTTAGTAAAGTTTGTGTATTGTAATATATGCCACAGATAAATCGTTTGGGCTGCATACTTATCTGCGAAGCATAAGTAATAATATGCATGTTGCCATTATCATTATTTTTACTGCTAATACTATATACTGGAAGGTTTACACGATTCCAGGGCTTCTTTCTAATCATAAGCTGCTTAAATATTTACCTGCATTTGTTAAATGGCTTTTTCTTTTTTCTTCACTCATTTTATCAAAAGTTCCTACTAGCATACCCAGCCTAGGATTTTGTAAAAAAAAATCTCGATGTTCATGCATAAAGCGCCAAAATAATCCATCCCAAATTTGCTGCCAATCGCCTTTATCATAATTACTCATTTTCATTAAATAATTACTACTACTAATGTATGGCTTGGTTGTCATCAATCCGCCATCAGCAAATTGTGTCATGCCGTACACATTTGGCACCATTACCCAATCATAAGCATCAATAAATAATTCCATAAACCATTGGTACACTTCATCTGGGTCGAACTCACACAACAACATAAAATTTCCTAATACCATTAGTCGTTCTATATGGTGGCAATAACCAGTTTTTAAAACTTTCTTAATAGTAATATCAATTGGAACTATACCAGTTGTGCCAGTATAGAAACTCGTTGGTATTTTTCGTTTGAATTTCCAATAATTGGTAGTTCGTTGTTTACTGCCTTCTCGTTGGTACACAATTCGAATAAACTCACGCCATCCAATAAGCTGACGAATAAATCCTTCTAAAGAATTTAAAGGAATTTTATTCTTTTTTGCATGTTGTAAAACCTCATCTAAAATTTGTTGTGGTGTAAGCAAGCCAGTATTAAGCATTGGCGATAGCACTGAATGATGAAGAATTACCTCATTGGCTACTATTGCATCTTCATAAATACCAAATTTTTCAAACCGATTTTTTAGAAAATCAGTTAACCAATTTTCAGCATCTTCAAATGTTGAAACAAAATAATGCGGAGCTGATTTGTATCCATAATTTGTAGAAAAATGTTGATCCACATATTTTGTTGCTTCTACAATGTAGTTGTTTGCTTTGGGAAAATGAATTGCGGGTACTACTTCATTTTTTGGAAACTTCAACTGGTTTTCTGCGTCATAAGTCCATTTACCCCCTGTTGGTTTTCCATCATCTTCTAATAATAGTTTCCTTTGCTTCCGCTGATAGGTATAAAAATCTGTCTGAAAATACCTATTTTTTTTGTTGAAATAATTATCAGCATCCTCCATGGTATTTAAAAAAGATGGAGTAGTATGAATAGTTAATGAAATTGAATATTTTTCACAGGCGGATTTAATGCGTTTATTTAACCAATCATCAACCACATCTGTGATATGTATTTTTTTGATTTTTTGTAGTGATAAAAATTCAATCAATTTGCTTATATCATTTCTTATATCAGTAGATTCAATGTATTGAACTGAGTATTTTTGCTCTTTCAGGTAGGACTCATAAAATTTCATACTGGATCGATGCAGAATAAGTTTTTGTTGATGGAAATTGTATTGACGAAAGAAGAGCCATTCTTCTACTAGAAACACTTGCCTGTTTTTTTGAATGGCTGGGTTGTGCTTAAATAACTGATTGGGGAAAGTTAAGGTTACTTCACTCATATGTATTTAGAACAATTTGTCCTCAATAATGTTTAATACTTAAATAGTTTACATGTATGGTAACATATAGTATTTCAGACATTGACACTTGGGAAAGGTTTTATAGGGCCAATTTTATAAATAGTCTCACTGGTTTTAAGTCTGTGAACCTTATTGGTACTGTAAATGCTGCTGGTCAACCGAATCTAGGCATATTTAGCAGTATTGTGCACATCGGCTCCAATCCACCATTAATTGGCTATATCAACCGACCTGTTAAAGCTGCTCCACATACAATGGCCAATATAGAAGCTACAAAAGTGTATACCATCAATCATATTCATCCTTCATTTGTTCAAAAGGCACATCAAACCAGTGCAAAATATGAATGGGGTATCAATGAATTCGAAGAAGTTGGGTTAACTGCTGCTTATTCAGAAAGTATTGTTGCTCCATTTGTAAAGGAAAGCAGCGTAAAATATGCATTATCATTAGAAGAGGTAATACCAATAAAATTAAACGATACTTTTTTGGTAATTGGTAAGGTAATATCTATTCAAATTGAGCAAGAAATTGTATCCAAAGATGGATTTCTTCATTTAGATAAAGTAAATTCAGTTTGTAGTAACGGAGTTGATGGTTATTATAATACTGAATTAATTGACCGATACCACTATGCCAAACCAGGTATTGAACCTCAAAAATTAATTTAATATGGCATCGAGAATATTTTTATCTGCCCGTTGGGAATACCTCACAATGTTTAATTATGAAGTAGATGCTACCGTACTTCAACCACATTTACCTCCTTACACAGAACTAGATCTATATAACGGCAAAGCAGTTGTAAGTGTAGTCGGTTTTATGTTTAACAATACCAGTGTGTTGGGAATTAAGTGGCCTGGTTTTGTAAATTTCGAAGAAGTTAATCTGCGTTATTATATTAAATATTTTGATGGAAATGAATGGAAGAGGGGAGTAGGTTTTATTTCAGAAATAGTTCCGCAATTTTTAGTTGCTGGTATAGCCAATCTATTTTATAATGAACATTATAGCACTGCTAAAATGGACCATTCTATCAATCATAATAACAATGATTTACAAGTAACTTACAATTGGAAAAAGAAAAATCAAGATTGGAATTCGATGTGGGTAAAAGCCAACAATGAATTAGTGAATATTGAAGTTAATTCTGAGGAAGAATTTATTTTTGAACATTATTATGGTTACAATAAACTAAATGAAACAACTTCTATTGAGTACTCACTTGCTCATCCTCGTTGGCAAGTTTACCCAGTAACCGAATACAAACTTGATTGTAATGTAAAAAATCTTTATGGGGCAGCTTTTACTCCTTATATACAAAATGTACAACCAGTCTCTGTATTCCTTGCAAAAGGGTCAGATGTAAATGTTAAGATGCCTAGAAAACTTACTTAGGCATAATAGTTACTTCTATGCCTATTTCGCCTGTTAATAAATAATGGTTGAATTTTGCAAAATGGGTAGTATTCAAGTTTGCATCACCTATAACGTTTTTTCCAATTCCAACATTTTCAACCACACCCCCTGCGGCCAATGTAGTATACACCCAACTTTTCAATTTTGCATAATAGAGATTATTTTTTGAAGTACTTCCAAAAGGTTTTATACTACTATTGTATGTGATTACTTTTTCATCCTTTACACAATAAGAAGAACCAAAATAGGAAAAAAAAGAAGCTTTGCGAGAATAACAAGTTATGTTATCAAATGTTGCACTTTCTGTCTTTTTGCTCCATTCCGGATTGAGTGCTAAAAATTCTTTTTGTGTAAGTCCAGGTCTAAATTCAATCAATTTGGCTAAACTGTCTACCACCAAAGTAATGGCATTACTTATTTTTCTTAGTTCTTCCGCCTTTTTTTGTTTTGCTTCATCTTCTTTTTGTTTAATTGCTGCTTGTTTTTCATCATATAAATTTTTTGTTTTGGGTAGCTTATCTAATGCTTCCGAAAAGAAATATACATCGCGAATCTTTTCATCAATGCCTTCTACTTCGCTGTATTTGGTTAAATAAGTTTGGACATCCTGTCGAGTGTTTGCTAAAAAATCGTAATCGTATTTGCCCCCGGCAATAATTCCTTTGGAAGCCATTAAGCGCAGGTAGAGGATTTTTGGATTGGAAGAGCCTAACAGTTTTTGTACTTCATCGAGTTTGGAAATTGTTGTGGCGAAATCATTTTTTATAAAAGCTTCTTCGGCTTGTTCGTATTTAATTTTGGCAATGGCGTTTTGGGCTTGTAAAAAAATACTCATTAAAAGGAGTACTACAATAGTAAATAATTGTTTCATTGCTTGTTTTATTTTTTATAATTTATTATACTTATTTGTATGAGTCCTTAGTTTGCTTATTACAAATAAGGCTGAGCCTTTTGAAATAGATAAATTAGGGAAAAGCCTAACTATGGGGTTTAGTATAATCATGGAATGGATCACTTCGCTTTGAATGGATAATGTATAATCTTTGAATAACCAATAATAACTTTCGGATAAATCAGCTGGAGATTTGGTAAAAGTGCTCATTTAAGCTAATATGAGTAAAACAAATAATAATATTATTTTCATAAAAATTTTAAAAGCTTCTAACAGGGCGCACATTGTGCATTTGTTTTGCTACTTTTTTATCATAATTGGCTTTGCTCCAGTAAGTGCTCTTTAAAGGAATATGTTCAATGGTAGTTGTCTTTGATAAAACTAATTGATTGATAAATGAAAAAATCAATTGCATCTCTTCAACAGTAGGTAATCGCCAATCACTAAATCCATTTAATACTAGGTCTTCACAGGCTTTTATAGCGTCCTCAAAATTCATTTTTCCAATATCTTCTTTAGCCATAACAAAACCATGTCTATCCTTTTCAACTACTACAACACCACCTAAAGTTCTCTTCCATGAAGCTAGTTCTTCCATTGCCGCTTTATCTTTTTCTAAAGCCTCCAACTTGCGGTTGAGGCGTAACTTGGCCTTCATTACCTCCATTGTTTTTTCTTCATTGAAGTCCTTTATATCAAACGCCTTCTCAAAGTCAATAATTGTTTTTAATACTGCTTTATTAAATGATGTATCGGTCTTTGACAATTCCAACTCCGTCATTATTTGCAGGTAGAGAATTTTGCTATTGGGTTTGCCAATCTTTTTTCGGCATTCCTCTAGATACGAGAGAGCTCCTTTCCAATCCCTTGAAGCAAATGATTCTTCGGCAAGCAGGTAGGCGGCTTTGGCTTCAGTTGCCTCTGTTTGCGCTATAGAAGATAAAGTAAACATTAGACTAAGCAATAAAATAGGAGTTACTTTCATTTGAGATATTGGTTTAAAATTTATTATTAGTTTTTCCAAAAATCATCCTTCTTCACAGGTTTTGTTGCTAAAGAATCGGAGTGCTTTTTGCCGGTTTCCCAAAAGTCGCCAACTGAAGTGCCAGCCGAGCTGGTTATTTTTTTTCCTTTAAATACTATTGGTAAAATTTCGCCACCTGTTTTACGGAAGACCTCGCCCATAGCAACCTGCATGGCCTGAGCTTCTTGTTGACTGGTATAATAACCATGTAGCACTTCATCTAAAGAAGTGAGCCTTGCAATATCATTTGTAATAGAAGTTTTAAAAGGCCAAGTGCCATCGCTGTAACGGCTAATTGGAAAAACATTTGAAATATACAGTTGTGCTTGTTTAAGTCCTAACTGTGCTGGGTTGTATGCATATGCAAAATAATAAATAACATCTGCTTTTAAAGTAGAGGAGGAAAGCGGCAAAGCGCCTTCTTTAAATTTTCCAAAAAGATCTACACGAATATTGGTTAGCAACTGCTTTTCTTGTGCTAGCATATTATTGATCATGTACTCTTTTTGGGCTTTAAGTTCTTCCTGCGCCTTTTTTCGCTCTTTTGCTTCTTTTGCACCATTAAAAATAGCACCAATTGCTTTTATGCCTTCACCATACATTGCGGTTTCTGCAGAGGATCCAAAAGTTGCATCTGCAGAACCGTAAAGTGCTTGGTTTTTCTTTGCTGTAAGATCGCTCACTGCGCTATTTAGCTGTCCCATCTTTTGGTTAAAATCTGCCATTAGTTGATCCACTGAGCTGTAATTGCCTGATAGGGTGCTTATGTCTTTTACGTTTTGGCGAGCATCTTCCCTGGCCTTAACTGCCGCAAATCCTTGTTGCTGTTGTGCAAAACTTCGATCAATATCAGTATAAATTTTATTATTGGCATCTTGGTCTTTTTTAATTCCTACCATTAATTCATCTACTGCTTTTTGGTTGAATTCTTTTTTAGCTTGTTGTTGTGCAACTGAAGTTGTTGCTTTATCCTCCTGTTGTTGTTTCTTAATTCGGTAGTAATCGTCTTGATTTATTTCCTGATATTTATTGTTGGCGTCTTTACGATAATATTTCCCGTCGGTCGACATCGCTATTTCGGGTTGGTTATTCGTATTATTGTTAACTGAGGATTTTTTTTTCTCACTCCAGAAATCATCATCTG
>JAYVRC010000245.1:0-2150 GCA_043776615.1 Sphingobacteriia bacterium | reverse complement strand
GTTTCAGCCTAACTGCGGTTTCAACTTTATTTACGTTTTGGCCACCACTACCTCCACTTCTATAAAAAGCCCATTCAATATCAGCTGGATTTACATTAATTTCTATGCTATCGTCAATTAAAGGATATACAAAAACAGATGCAAACGATGTATGGCGCCTAGCATTACTATCAAATGGAGAAATTCTTACCAATCGATGAACTCCGCTTTCTGCTTTTAAAAATCCATAAGCGAAATCACCATCAAATTGAATTGTAGCACTTTTAATCCCCGCGCCATCACCTTCCTGAAAATCAATTTCTGTTAGTTTCCAACCCTGCTTCTCACCATACATTTGATACATACGCAATAGCATTTCTGCCCAATCTTGACTTTCAGTACCACCAGCACCCGGATTTATTTGCAAAACCGCTGGAAGTTCATCTTCAGGCTTATTGAGCGTACTTTTAAATTCAGCTTCTTCTATTTGCTGTAAAGCTGTGTCAAATGCGAGCTTCGTTTCGTCTTCGGTAGCATCACCAGCTTTCCAAAAATCAAACAAAAGAGCAAAATCCTCCACTGCATTGTTTAACTGTTTAAATAATTTTAGCCAGTATTCATTTACCTTAATTTCTTTCATTACCAAGGTAGCACGGGCATTTTCATCCCAAAAACCGGGAGAAAGCGAAAGTTGTCGGTCTGTATCTACTTTATATATGCGGTTATCAACGTCAAAGAAACCTCCTCAGGACTAAAACACGGTCCCTCATACTCTTAATTTGTTCTTGTGTCATAGCGGCGAAAATACGAAACCTCAAGGAATTAGCGTTATAGTATTTGTATGAAACCTTTTTTGCTTATTTCTTGCTTTTTATTCGGAATAAATTCTGTTTTTAGTCAAAACGAATATGCGTTAACTGCTCAAAAAGGCAGCTATCGCAAAATATTTGAAACTAACGAAAGAGTTAAAGTAAAATTCAACTATAAAGGATCTAAAGAAATAATAGTTGGAAGAATTGAAGGAGTAACCGCTGATTCCTTATTTATCAGGGGATTGAGAAAAAGAAGTCAAAATAAAATTGCAGCTATTGCAATCAAGGATATTGAAAAAGTAAAAAATATTTTTATCGGATCTAGAACATCAACCGGATTAATTGCTATGTTGGGTGCGGCAACCGGTACTTTTATGTTAGCGGACGTATTATCTAAAGATGTTGCATTTTTTCCGGATGCTACTGCTGGTATAGCCGTAGGTGTAATTGCAGCCTCATTTATTCCATACATAGTAGTTACACTTTCGGAACCATCATTTTCGGAAAACAAGCACTTTACTTTTAAGTCAATCTTACGTAAAAAGTAATCAACCTCTTACAATTTAATTACTCTTTTAGTACTTATTACGGTACCAGTTCCTGAAATAAGTTGCACATCATAAGTACCAGTATATAAATTAGATAAATCAAGATCATACACCGTATTTCCGCTAATTGAAGTAGGGATTTTTTGATTGATCATTACAATTCCGTTGATAGAAATTACTTTTACATAAGTAAGGTTATTAGGTATTGCAGTGAAAATTAATTTTGTTGTACGCTGAACAGGATTGGGAAATAAGAACATAGTTTGCTGTTGAGCTAATTCTCCTTTAATTTCAATTATATTAGATGCGGAACTACAAGTATTGGCATCAATTATTTCTGCATAATAAGCTCCTACACCATTATAAAATACTTTTAAAGTAACAGTAGTATCAGGGACAAAGGATTGTAATGATCCATTTTTATACCAAAATACTTTACTAATATTTCTTCCAGAATCTGCTTTTAATTGTAAGAAAGCAGTATCGCCAGGTAACAAATTTTGTTTTGGAGTAACTCGTAAAGTTGCACCAGGAAGTGGATTTACTAAAACATTTAATTGCTGTCGTTTACTTTCACAGGTTTTTAGTGCATTAATTCTCGCTGCCCAATATTTAGTACTTCCAGCAATATTGGTAGTTGGTATTGGTGCAGCGGTAGTTCCAATACCTCCTGTTCCTTCAGTGTACCAAATTAAACTATCTCCAACTGCAGTTAATGGTACGCTTGGATCGTTCAAGCAATATTTTTTATCAGTAACAATTGGTGGAGCTGGTATAAAACCACTATCAATGTTTCGTATTCCAGAATTAA
>JAYVRC010000244.1:0-2153 GCA_043776615.1 Sphingobacteriia bacterium | reverse complement strand
TACGCGATGCAGGTGACCCTGTGGAACTTGGCGCTTTATATGCTGCCGAAGGTGCCGATGAGTTAGTGTTTCTGGATATTACTGCCACTAATGAAAAGAGAAAAACTTTAAGTGCATTAGTTAAAAAAATTGCACATCATATTAATATCCCTTTTACAGTTGGAGGTGGAATATCATCAACTGAAGATGTCAGTATATTATTACAAAGTGGTGCCGATAAAATCTCCATTAATACTTCGGCATTTAAAAACCCTTCATTAATACAATCACTGGCAAAGGAATTCGGAAGTCAATGTATTGTGCTTGCAATTGATACTAAAAAAGAAGCAGATGGAAATTGGTATGTTTATCTGAACGGTGGAAGGTTTAAAACCGATATGCTATGCACTAATTGGGCAAAGCAAGGGGTAGATTTAGGTGCAGGTGAAATTTTACTTACTTCTATGAATAATGACGGTACAAAACAAGGATTTGCCTTGGATATTACCAAAGAATTGTCTGCGTCACTTCCTGTGCCTATTATTGCTTCTGGTGGGGCTGGTACAATGGAACATTTTAGTGATGTTTTTGTTAACGCTGGGGCAGATGCAGCACTTGCAGCCAGTATTTTTCACTTTAAAGAGATTGGGGTTGCAGAACTAAAGCAGTATCTCTCTAAAAAAGGTATCGTAATGCGATTATAAATACAGAAATTTGAACAATGGTTATTGATTTTAAAAAATACAGTGATGGGTTGGTGCCTGCCATCATCCAAGATTTTCAAACACATAAAGTGTTGATGCTTGGTTTTATGAATGATATTGCATATCAACAAACGATAGCTTCTGGTAAAGTAACTTTTTACAGCAGAACAAAGCAACGATTATGGACCAAGGGAGAGGAAAGTGGTAATTTTCTTGAAGTAAAATCCTTATCTGTTGACTGTGACAATGATACATTATTAATTAAAGCACATCCAAATGGGCCCACCTGTCATACTGGTGCAGATACTTGTTGGAACGAACCAAATCATAGCGATGATTTTCTGTTGTATTTAGAAGAGATTATTAATTTAAGGAAAAAGGCTGATAGCAACAATTCTTATGTTGCTCAGATGTTTGCTAAAGGAATCAATAAGATTGCTCAAAAAGTAGGAGAAGAAGCAGTTGAAATGGTTATTGAAGCAAAAGATAATAACGAAGAACTTTTTTTAAATGAATCAGCTGATTTGCTTTTTCATTATTTACTTTTACTAAATGCCAAAGGGTATAAATTAGCAGATGTACTATCTGTATTACAAAAACGTCATTCTAAATAATATGAAACAATTTATTTTATCAATTTTTTTGATTGCAGGATTAACTGTAAATGCGCAAAATACTTTTGAAATTAAAGGAACAATTAAAAATACCAAGCCCAATATGTTGGTGTTTCTAATGAATGGTGCAGATGGTAAAACAATTGCGACCGATACTGTTAGAAATGGTAAATTTGTTTTGAAAGGTTCTCTTATAGAACCTGATATTTTTCAAATAGGATTTGTTGGGTATAAAGAAGGGATTGATCTATTCTTGCAAAATACAAGTGTTACTATTGATGGCGATTTCAATGATTTAAATAATGCAAAAATAATTGGATCAGTAGTTGAAGAAGATTATGAACTATTTAAATCAACTTTTAATCCTATTAAAGACAAATTGAATGCGATAGTTCAACAAGTTAACATCGAAAAAGACAAAATTAAACATGATTCATTAATTGCCGTTTTTGAAAAAACAAAACAAAGCGTAATTATTGAAGCAACTAAATTTACAGCATCTAAGAAAACTTCACCAGTTAGTTCTTTTGTACTCTATGTTATAAATCCTTTACTTAGTGGAGTTCCAGAACTAGAAGCTAGGTACAAATCACTTGATCCAATTGCTAAAAAAGGCTCTTTTGCTCGTATCATTGAGAAAACCATAGCCGACTCCAAGGTAAATGGAATAGGTAGTCCAGCTCTAGCTTTTAGTCAAAAAGATACTTTGGGTAAAACAGTATCATTGTCTTCATTTAAAGGAAAATATGTGTTAATAGATTTTTGGGCTAGTTGGTGTGGACCTTGTAGAGCTGAAAATCCAAATGTATTAATTGCTTATAATATGTTTAAGAATAAAGGGTTTACTGTTTTGGGA
>JAYVRC010000243.1:0-2156 GCA_043776615.1 Sphingobacteriia bacterium | reverse complement strand
TTACTTCGCGTCCTAAGCCAATCAAACGCTCTTCAATATGAAAATATACATCTTTATCTGTATCATCTAAAAGGCTTATTAATGCCTTTATTTCAGGTTCGTTGAGTGTGCTTTCCATAATACAATTATACGATTTAAGACAAGACATTTTCAAAAAGTAACTCTCAACTTTTTAACGCTATAGTGTTAATTATATTTTGTTTATATTTGAATAATTGCAACGCACAAACTCTATGAAAAAATCAATTTTTATCCTGATTTTAGTTATTTGTATATATACACCTAATGTTTTCTCACAAGCTGGAGCTGGCTTATCAGTGCAACAAAGTGGAATGTCTATTTCTTTTTTTTCTCAAAATGAAGCTTGTAACAATGGAAGTGGAAATATCAGCGCAACTGTAAATTCAGGAACTCCCCCGTATAGTTATATCTGGTCAAATGGTGGCACAACAAGTTATATTAGCAATTTACATGCGGGAACTTATACCGTCATAGTAACTGATAATAATGGTATGACAGCAAGTAACTATGAGACCATTTACAATGCTCCTTTAATACATGGATACGGAATACAAAATAATGATATTTTCCAGAAGTGTGTCGGAATAATAGATTTAAATGGTATTTCGAATGGTGTTTCCCCATATTCTTGGGATTTTGGAGATGTAATAATAAGTAATCAATACCAAGCACAAATTTGTGCAACTTGGGGACAACAAATTGCAACTAACGATGGAATTAATCCTACCACATTTCATAGGGATGTTATTGTAACTGATGCGAATGGATGTTCTGGTATCAAACCTATTGATTTAAAAACTGAAGGCTTCGCAAAACCAGATATTAAAGTGTATGATGCTTGCAATAGCCAGCCGAATGGAACCATTTATGGTTTCATTAATTTACAAGATAGTTCCAGAATGTACAATGGGTTTCCATTTTTATATGACTTTTCAGGTTATACAGGGGGTTCTATAACTGGTTTAATAGATATTTATCTATATGATTCGATAAATCCTAATCCAATAGCTTCAAGGGGCATTACACCATCATCTGCACTTTCATATTATTATCATTTTGATAATTTATCTCCAGGAAACTATCATTTGCAGTATAAAATTGATGATTGGCCTAATTCAGTTTATTATAACTCCAATCCACAGCTTAACACACCTGAAAATTTTCCAATAACCATTCATAATCTTGGAACTAATTGTGGTAATATTAATGGAAATGTGTTTGTTGATTATAATAAAGATTGCATCAAAAATCAAGCAGATGGTAATCTTCAAAATTCAATTATAAAAATTGAGCCAGGTGAAAATTTTACGGTAACAGATAGTTCCGGGAATTACTCAGTTAACTTGCTATTCGGAAATTACCTAATTAATCATAATTCCGGGATACTTGGTTTGCAAAATAATTGTCCAGGTATCTTTCCATTTTCTTTTAATTTAAGTGGCCCAAACCCTATCCAAACAATCAATTTTGCCGACACATCAAATGGAATTGCTGATCTGTTATTAAATATTTCAAGTAGTACCATTATTCCATCATTTCAGTCTGTAAGTTATATATCCGTTAAAAATAATTCATTAAATTTTCTTGTGGATGATACAATTACGCTGGTTTTTGATTCAACACTTCTTTACAATTCAACATCAGTTGCACCTTTCAGCATAACATCTAATACAATTACTTGGATTAAAGACTCCATCTCACCTTTAAATAATTTCGCAATCAATACTGTTTTTTCAATACCATCTTCAGTTCAGATAGGTGATCAGTTTAAATTTATTGCGTCTGCAAGTACTAGCTCAACAGAATCAGATTTAACAAATAATTCAGATTCGGTTGTTGTTTCTGCAAGAGGACCTTTTGATCCAAATTATATAACTGTTGATCCGCCAGGTTACAGTTCTGATCACCTTATTCCAATAACACAAAACGATTTTGATTATCAAATCAATTTTCAAAATACAGGAAATGATACCGCACACAATGTTATTTTGTTGGATACGATATCAGGAGATTTTGATTTGATTTCTTTTACTCCACTTTTATCCTCTTCTACATATTCATTAAGCATTGATAGCGGTCGTGTTTTAAAATTCAGATTTAATAATATTAACTTACCTGACAGCTCAACAAATTTT
>JAYVRC010000242.1:0-2156 GCA_043776615.1 Sphingobacteriia bacterium | reverse complement strand
CAGATCGGATAACAGGAATATTTGTTGCTTGTAACAAATTGGTGCTGGTCATGTCACCACCAATTTGAGTGTAAGAGGAGTCTTGATAAAAGAAAGATCCATCATTCTTTAAATTACTTCCAATTAAAAGATCACTTGCACTAACCCACATTTTCGCACCTGAATTGTTTAATACTTGTCCACCAACAGTAGCCGTTAATCTTTTAGTAGGATTATGGAAACGGAAAGTTATATTGGGACGATTTATAGATGGGGAACCAAATAAAGGTGATAAGTTGGGTGACGCTGATGGTGTTAAAGTTAAAGTACATCCATCGTTTGTAGCTCCTGCTAATGAATTACTTAAAAATAAAGCAGTTTTTACAGGAGTTGTGGATGTAAATAACATTTCATCAATGTAGCTAGCATTTGTAGCACCATTATTAAAACACATTTGAAGTACTATATTACTATCACCATTCCAAACAAATGGATTTAATGTTGATGATAATCTTAACCAACCACCAGAGTTTTTAGAAGTAAAAGATGCGGCTGAAGCGACAGCTCCGCTAGCAAGGGTTATAGAATTAGATGACACTCCACTGACTATACCAATCTGTACTGCACCTGCAAAAATTGTATCCCCCACAAAGACTTGATTTGAAGAACTATTTGGAGCTGGAAAAACAAAAGTTATGTTAGGCGAACCAGCAGATACTGTACCAGTAAAAGAATGTGTTACCGGAGAAGTGTATGGTGTCCATTGCCCATTTGTTGGTGCATTGGTAAATAAAGCAACGGAGTTATAAATTGTAGTAAATGCCCCCACGTAAGGATTAGAAGATGAGAATGACGTTGCAATTGATACTTGTGCATAGGATATTGTGAAATTCTGGAATCCAGCTCCACCACTTGCTCTATTTCTAAATTGGAATAATACTGAATCAATAATATTTCCAGCTTGCAAGCCAATACTAGTTAATTCCGATATATTATAAATTACTTGAACAATATTGTCGTTTATTAGATATCCTCTGAATATTTGTCCTAAAATTGGTGACACAACAGCACCTGTTCCAATAGTAGCAGTATCTGCGCCATTTGCTGAAGACAATATTGCAAGAGATCCATTATTAGTTACATCATTAGCAACAGTACAAGTTACATTTGAATCTGTAATAACTGTCATAGAATCCAAATTGGAAATATCCAAAGAAAAAGCAGTAACGGAATCTCGTATAGCTGCTACTGGTCCGAAGTAAGCTGCCGCTCCTCTTAAAGCAAGGGCTGCGGTTTTATTTATTTGTGCTCTATCTACGATGGTTGGAATTCTACCACACCAGTTTGTTCCATCAGACCAATCATTGGTAAATCCTAACCAAGTAGCCGGGGTTGTAGTAATATTTATTGCAGCAGTGGTGTATGTACCACCTCCAACTGCAAGACAAGTTATTCTACAACGCAAATTAGTATTTGTTGTAAATACACCGGAATAAGTTAAATTGGTACCTACTCCTGAAGCAGCCACCCAAGGACCTGCTGTTGATACGTTAAATGTTTCCCATAAATATGCAAGACTATCAATTGCTGATGGTGAAGACAATGATGGAGTTAGAGAAAATGTAATTTGAGTTCCGGAACATACATTTGCATAGGATTGAAGGGAGGTAATTATTCGTCCTGAAGAGTTAATTGGGGTACAAGTTATTGGCGGTTTCGCTATAATTGTTACAATATAATCTTCTGATTCACCAGAAAAGAAAGTAGTACATGGATCGCCAGAGCCATTTAGACTTCCAGCGGCTCGAGATCGAACACGCATAACAACTTGTCCTGGAGTTGCCAAAATAGGGATAGTTATTGGGATTGAAGTTGCTGTTCCTGGTGGAATATTAGTTCCTACTTGCCACCATTCTGATGGAGTCAAAGCACCATCAGCATTAAAGTCAATCCACACGGATACAATTGCATTTCCAGCTTGTGTGGTAGTAGATAAAGTATAAGATGCTCCTTGCGTTAAATTAGTTGTTGTTCCAACTCCAGGAGGGTAAATGGTATACGCGAAACCATTTCCATTTGTACAAGCGGAAGTATTATTTAACGCATTTACAGTTACGTTTGCTAGATATGGACTACTTGGGCAAGCAGGATGAGGGGGAATACAAAGACAAAGTGCC
>JAYVRC010000241.1:0-2160 GCA_043776615.1 Sphingobacteriia bacterium | reverse complement strand
TTATTGTCGTTAACTATACCTAGTTGAAAAAACCCTTCTCCATTTCCTGTAAAAACAGTAGCAGTATATTCGCTTCCTGTTCCATTAATTTTTACCAGTTTGGTATTTGTTAATCCAAAACTTTTTAACTGGAAATTTGTAGTTGATAATCCGGTAATATTTCCACCAAACTTGATGGCATACTGAATGGTATCAGCATTGGTAGGGTTATCTGCTAAACTTTGAATATCATTTATTGAAATAGGATTAGGTACTTTATATTTTGCTGAAAAACTAAATTGATCAATCGCCATACCGTCATCACTACCTGTTTCATCGGAATCATCCCATCTTAGTAAAATTTGTTCTCCATTATTCCATTGAATATTTTCTAATGTATAATTGACTGCCATTTGATTTTCTGGAAGATTTCCATTTAATGTTGCTACACTGGTACTTATTTGTAGAGAACTAAAATTAAGTTGCGCTTCGTCTATTAATGATGATTGATTAATATCGTTAAAACTGCCCGTTTTATATCGAAAACGCCAAGTATTTTTATTGCCTGAGCCACCTTTTCTCCATTGCTCTGCTATAAATGAAATGCTTGCAGTATTCAATGTAGTTCCTGTATTATTTGTAAGAATAACGCCTAATGAATATATACCTGTACTAGAAGCTAAACAGCCCAAGGCTCTTTCCGAATTATTAGATAATCCATAACTATAAGCTGCACTACTAGAACCAGAACCTGTACCAATTAAAAAATTTGCATTGGAACCTGATCCAGTGATTTGTAAAAATTGCCATCCATTTGAATTTGCAGCAACGATTGGCGCATTTTGAAGTAAATGCGGCCCTTTTCCAGTTAATGAAAAACTACCAGTGGGGGGTAATCCATCGAAATTTTGGTTAATTAATGAATTTTGTTGAGAATAACTTATGCCAACAGTTGACTGGCATGCTAACAAATTCCATTTGCTAATACAAGCAATTATTAAACAATATAAAGGCAGTCTCATAGGGTTTTACAGGGCTGCGGAGTTACACAAACAAAATAAAATGATTGATTTTATTTGACCAATTAATTCAAATAAATTGGGTTAAAAAACGGAGTTAACTGGTTATTTGTACTTTTTTTTTAAAACATTTTGCTTTCTCGTTCCCAGCCATTACCTTTGCCCTCCGAAATTTTAAATGGTTTATAATGCCTACAATACAGCAATTAGTTAGAAAAGGCCGCGAAATAATAAGGGCCAAGAGTAAGTCAAGGGCTTTGGATGCATGTCCTCAGCGTCGTGGTGTATGTACACGTGTATATACTACTACTCCTAAAAAACCAAACTCTGCCTTACGTAAAGTGGCTAAAGTTAGGTTGACAAACAAAATTGAGGTGATTGCCTATATTCCAGGTGAAGGTCATAATTTACAGGAGCACTCAATTGTATTAATCCGTGGTGGTCGTGTAAAAGATTTGCCAGGTGTTCGTTACCATATTGTTCGTGGAAGTTTGGATACTGCTGGTGTAAAAGACCGTAAGCAGAGTCGCTCTAAGTATGGCACTAAGAAGGAAAAAGCTAAAAAATAATTATTCAAAGTAAGGGCTGAGTAAAGTTTTAAAACTTGAAGATATTCAGCCACTCTAAAAATTAATCTCATGCGCAAAGCACAAGCCAAAAAATTACCTTTAGCACCCGATGGTCGTTTTAACGATAAGCAAGTCACTCGCTTTATCAATAATTTGATGTGGGATGGTAAAAAAAGTACTGCGATCAATATCTTTTATGATGCAGTAGATAAAGTTTCAAAAGCAACAGGAGAAGATGGTTATGAAATTTGGAAGAAAGCTATCGTAAATGTTACTCCTGCTGTTGAAGTTAGAAGTCGCCGTATAGGTGGCGCTACATTTCAAATTCCTGCTGAAGTTCGTGCTGATCGAAAGATTTCTCTAAGTATGAAGTGGTTGATCAAATACAGTCGCGAAAGAAACGGAAGAACAATGGCCGATAAGTTATCGAATGAAATTATGGCAGCAGCAAAAGGCGAAGGCGCTGCTTTTAAAAAGAAGGAAGATACACACCGTATGGCAGAAGCCAACAAAGCATTCTCACACTTTAAGATCTAAAAAAAGTTTATATTTGATAAAGCCACTCTATTTGGGTGGCTTTTTTTATTATTAGA
>JAYVRC010000240.1:0-2160 GCA_043776615.1 Sphingobacteriia bacterium | reverse complement strand
TTTATTCAATCAGTATAAAATTGAAATACCTGTAATGAGGCATGGAGAAAATGTGTATCTACGATATTCTATTCAAGCATTGAATACACAGCAAGACCTGGATATTTTAAGAGATGCCATAAAGGATATTATCAAGACTACAAAACTCATCGAAATATAATAATCAAAATCTTTCTATACTAATATAGAGGTCTTCTACTTTTTTGCGAGCCCATGGAGTTTTACGTAAAAAGGTAAGGCTAGACTTAACGCTTGGATTGTCATTAAAGCATTTGATATTGATGGTTTCGCCCAATTCTTTCCATCCAAAATGTTGAACAAGATGTGTAACAATAAATTCTAAAGTTTTTCCGTGCAAGGGATCATTAGAGGGTTTTGTATTCATTTTGCAAAGATAGTATTATCTTTAAAATCATGTTTATACTGGTTATAGCTGCCTGCTTATTATTGCTAATGGTATTAATAGCATGGGTAAAGTTGCATCCCTTTCTTGCATTTATCATTGTAGCTCTTATAGCTGGTTATTGGCTTGGGCTTCCTTTAAATTTATTAATAGGTTCGGTTAAAACAGGAATTGGGCAGTTAATGGGAGATTTATTACTCACCATTGGGCTTGGTGCAATGTTAGGAAAATTAATAGCTGAAACAGGTGCTGCTCAACAAATTGCCAATACTTTAATTCAATTTTTTGGAGAAAAAAATATGCAATGGGCAATGGTATTAACTGGATTCATCGTTGGGATTCCATTGTTCTATAATGTTGGATTTGTGCTGCTAGTTCCGTTGGTATTTTCTATTACTTATAAAACAAAACTTCCAATAATATATACGGCTATTCCAATGTTGGCTTCATTGTCTGTAACACATGGCTTTATACCACCTCACCCATCTCCTGTTGCCATTGCTGCGCAATTAAATGCCAATAACGGTACTGTCCTTTTGTATGGATTATTAATTGCCATACCCACAGTAATTATTGCTGGACCATTTTTTGCAAAAACTCTTAAAAAAATTAACTGTAAGCCACTTGAAATTTTTGAAACAAAAATAATTTCAGCTGAATTTTTGCCTGGAAAACTAAATAGTTTTATTAGCGCATTGTTACCAGTAGTGTTGATGATCGGTTTTGCAGTATTCTCTTTATTGGTAAACACCAACAATAACTACATTAAATTTTGGAGCGATCCTTCTATTATATTGTTGCTTTCATTACTGATTGCTACTTGTTCATTGGGAATTGCTAACAAATTTGCAATTAAGAAAATCATGCAATTTTTTGGAGAAGCTATACAAGAAATTTCTCCAATACTTTTAATTATTGCGGGCGCAGGTGCATTAAAACAAGTTTTATCAGACAGTGGAATTAGCAAAGAAATTGGACAATCAATTCAACATTTATCAATTCACCCGTTGGTTTTAGGTTGGTTAATTGCTGCCATTATTCGGGTATGCGTTGGCTCAGCAACAGTTGCAGCTTTAACAGCAGCTGGAATAATGGCACCAGTTTTACTTACTGTATCTTTTAATCCAAATTTAATGGTATTAGCTATTGGAGCAGGTAGCCTTTTGTTTTCGCATATTAACGACTCAGGATTTTGGATGTTTAAATCATATTTTAATTTATCAGTTAAAGACACTTTACGAACATGGTCGGTAATGGAAACCATTATATCGATTGTAGGATTGCTAGGAGTACTTACTTTAAATAGTATGGTAGGTTAAGCGATTGAATATTATTTCCAATCGACATGAATCTGCTTTTTTTCAGGATCACTTTTACGAATAAATTGATGTGCCCCAAAATAATCGCGTTGCGCTTGAATTAAACTCATTGATGAATCATCTGAATTTAATGTATTTAAAAAAATAACAGCTTCACATAATGCTGGAACAGCCAACCCATATTGCATAGCAGTTGTTGTTATTTTTGCCAACTTAGTAAAATGTTGATTAGTTGAATACGTTAAATTCATGTCACTAAAGTTTTCCATTAATGTTGATCTAATGATGCACCCATTTGTCCATATTCTTGCAACTTCATTCAAATTTATATTCCACTCGTATTGCGAAGATGCTAGTTTGATCATTTCAAATCCTTGATGATGATTAACTATTCTAGCAAGCTGATAAGCTTTAGCTAATTCATCGATATCAAATGAA
>JAYVRC010000239.1:0-2163 GCA_043776615.1 Sphingobacteriia bacterium | reverse complement strand
TTGTTCAAATCCTGGCTTGATCCATTCTAAATACCAGCTACAGTAATCATCCCATATTAATGAGTAAATTGTTTTAAGTGCTTCGCTTAATCTAAATTGAGTAAGCAGTTCATCTACTTCAATACTTACTTTATTTAATCGATGCTCAAACCAATTGATGGCAAATTCATTAGTAGAAGTGTTTGAAGAATTGTTATCTGCAATTCTCGACTCCCACATTTTTAATAATTTCAATGCATTCCACAATTTGTTATTAAAATTTCTTCCTTGTTCAAGAGCTGATTCATCAAATAAAATATCATTGCCTGCTGGAGATGCAATCATAATTCCAAAACGTACGGCATCTGCTCCGTAAATATCTATCAAACCGAGTAAGTCTGGTGAGTTGCCCAAACTCTTACTCATTTTTCTACCTTGTTTGTCTCTTACAATACCTGTGAAGTAAACATCTTTAAAAGGTTGCTCTTGCTTAAATTCGTAGCCAGCCATGATCATCCTAGCAACCCAAAAGAAAATAATTTCTGGTGCGGTAACCAAAGTATTGGTAGGATAATAATATTTTACCTCCTCATTATCTGGATTAGAAAGCCCTTTAAATACCTCAAACGGCCAGAGCCAACTAGAAAACCAAGTATCTAAACAATCCTCATCTTGCTTTAAATCGCTTAAAGAAAATCCTGTTCCAGGAATCTGTTCATTTATCTGTAACAGCGCCATTTCACGAGTTTTTGCAACTGCAAAAGTTCCATCAGGAGCATACCATGCTGGTATTTGGTGTCCCCACCATAACTGCCTACTAATACACCAGTCTTTAATATTTTCCATCCAATGGCGATACAAATTTTTAAACTTTGCCGGATGAAAATGAATATCATTATTTATCACAGCACTCAATGCAGGTGTTGCTAAATCTTTCATGCTTACCCACCACTGTAAACTCAATCGTGGTTCTACTACAGCATCTGTTCGCTCACTAAATCCAACTTGATTGGTATACTCTTCAATTTTTTCTATGTTACCAGCCGCTTCTAAATCTTTCACTATTTTTTTTCGCACTTCAAATCTATCTTCTCCAATATACAACTGTGCAGCAGCATTCATTGTGCCATCATCATTCATGGTATCAATGATTGCTAAATTGTATTTCTGCCCTAATTGATAATCATTCATATCATGCGCAGGCGTAACTTTTAAAGCGCCCGTACCAAAATCTAGTGTTACATATTCATCTGGAATAATTTTAATTTTTCGCTTTATCAAGGGCACATAGGCATACTTACCATGTAAATGTTTATAACGTTCATCATTAGGATTTACGCAAATAGCTGCATCACCTAAAATGGTTTCTGGACGAACAGTTGCGATTGTGATATAGTCGGTAGAATCAGCCAATAAGTATTTTACATAGTAGAGGTTACTTTGCACTTCTTTATAAATCACTTCTTCATCACTCAATGCAGTCTTTGCTTTCACGTCCCAATTAATCATTCGCTTACCGCGATAAATATGTCCTTTTTTATACAGGTCGATAAATACACTAATTACAGTATCATAATATTCGGGGTCCATGGTAAATGAAGTTCTATCCCAATCTAAACTGCATCCCATTTTACGAAGCTGCTGTAATATGATCCCACCATATTTTTCTTTCCATTCCCATGCATAGCTCAAAAATTCATCTCTTGATAAAGATGATTTGACAATGCCTCTCTCGCGCAACATTGCTACTACTTTGGCTTCTGTTGCAATAGATGCATGATCGGTTCCTGGCACCCAACAAGCATTCTTGCCTTGCATTCTTGCTCTACGGATTAATATATCTTGGATGGTACTATTTAAGCAATGCCCCATATGTAAAACTCCAGTTACATTGGGTGGTGGAATTACAACTGTATAAGGCTCACGATCGTCTGGCTTACTTGAAAAATAATTCTTTGATAGCCAATGTTCATACCATTTTGATTCTATAGGTGTAGGTAAGTAATTTTTGCTTAGTTCCATATTTTTGCCAGTAAGCCCTATTAGTAGCTTTTAAATGATTAAGGTGCAAATTTAAGGAATAGAAGGCGATTACTGCGTAGCAATCAATTCAGATTTGTCAGCTATGATTTCAGTAATACTTGGAGATTTTATCATTATACCTAAAGTTTCAATAGGGTTACA
>JAYVRC010000238.1:0-8347 GCA_043776615.1 Sphingobacteriia bacterium | reverse complement strand
CAATTAATAGTATTGCTATTTCATTTGTTAAAAATCCATCTCGCATGGAATGGTTTTTAGAAAAAGCAACAGAAATTGGCATAGCTCATATTTATCCTTTAATAACAGAAAGAACAGAGAAAAATAATTTTAAATTTGAACGTTGGGAGAGTATAATTGTTTCTGCTATGCTACAAAGCAAGCAAGTTTGGAAACCTATATTACATGAGCCATCAATGTTTATACAATTTATTAATAAAAATTTTGAAGGAATAAAAATGATAGCTCATTGTGAAGTTGAAAATAAGTCAACGATTCAATCTTTTGCTAAAAATAACCATCAATTAATTTTAATTGGACCTGAAGGTGATTTTACCATAAAAGAGATTGAATTAGCTGTTTTAAATAATTTTATTCCAGTAAGTTTAGGAAATACTAGACTAAGAACTGAAACTGCAGGAATTGTTGCTTCTGTGTTTATGCAAAATTGATTAATAAACTATTTGTAACTTTAAACGATGACAAAACTATTTTTAAAAGGCTTATTTATTGGTAGTTTTTTTCTTTTTGCTTGCGATTTTATAAAAGTAAAAAAAAAGCCAGTAGTAAGAGATGTTACAATAACTCCTACAACTTCTTTTAATCAATTGTTTTTTGATAGCGTAGATGTTCATACGTTTTTAACAAACCATCCTGAACTCTCTGCTTTTACAGAGCAATACAATGAATTTTATACTTCTAGGAATTTTGAATTTGCATGGTTTGATTCTACTGGACTTTCCGAACAAGCACACAATTTTATCAATCTTCAGAATAATTACATCAATAAATTTAATGATAGCAGTATTTATAATATTCAATTACATAAATTATATGATTCTTTGAACGGTAAAAAAATAACAGTTTTAAATAATAAAGTATTGTTGCTTAAAACCGAATTTTTATTGACTGGGCAATTTTTTATTTATGCTGCTAAAGTATATAAAGGGTCGGATATAGATGCCGCGGAACTAGGGTGGTTAATTCCTCGAAAAAAAATAAATCTTTCTGCTTTACTCGATTCGGTAATTGGTAATAATGGAAAAGACCCCGATTTGTACATACAACAGAATGCACAATACAAAAGGCTTGAAAAATATTTAATCAAAACTATTGAGTTAGAAAAAAAAGAACTAAGGGATACAATCGTATTTGTGAAAAAGCCAATCAAATTAGGCGATTCAAGTGATATTATTTCAATAGTAAAAAAACGATTGAATGTTTTACAAGACGATATTTTATTAGATACTACAACCTTGTATGATACAACAATGCTTCGCTCTGTAAAAAATTTTCAGCGTCGTCACGGATTATCTGTTGATGGCGCAATTGGTAATTTAATGATTGCTGAATTAAATGTTCCTTTAAAAGTTAGAGTACAACAAATTCTCGTAAATATGGAGCGGATTAGATGGATGCCTCCTCAAAATGATAAAAATTATGTTTTAGTAAATATTCCAGAGTTTAAATTACATGTGTTTGATAATGATGAACAAGTATTTGAAATGAGGGTAATTGTGGGGTCTGCCGCAAATAATACGGTAATATTTAATGGCAATTTAAAATACATTGTTTTTAGTCCTTATTGGAATGTGCCCGAAAGTATTGTGCGCAAAGAAATTATGCCAGCAATGAATAAAGACAAAAATTATATTGGAAGTCATAACATGGAAATTACAAGTTATAGTGGGAGTTTGCCAAATATTAGGCAAAAGCCAGGCCCCACTAACTCATTGGGGTTAGTAAAATTTCTTTTCCCCAATAATTACAATATTTATTTGCATGATACTCCTAACAGAAATTTATTTGGCCAATCTGGAAGAGGACTAAGTCATGGTTGTATAAGAATTGCAGAACCTACAAAATTTGCCGAATATTTGTTAAGAGATGATTCGCTTGTTTGGACTAAAAATAAAATTGATAGTAGTATGCATTTAGCAAAAGAAAAATGGGTTACTTTAAAAAAATCGATACCAGTTTTTTTAGTTTATTTTACCGCATGGGTAGATAAAGATGGGGTATTAAATTTTAGAAAAGATATTTATGGACATGATCAAAAAATGGTCGATAAATTATTCAATCATTAAAAGAAGTAAGCATGCAGATAATTGAAGTTGATGATTTAATAACTATGCATGAATTTTTAGCAGTAAATGCTATTATGAATAGTGCAAATAAAGCATATATCCGTTCTTTGGATAATGAAGTGAACGAGGTGTTTGATCCTCAAAAAAATAAATTATTTAAATATGGAGAAGCAAAAAGATGGATAGCTAAAACCGATGATGGAGTTTTGGTGGGAAGAATTGCAGCTTTTATCAATGAAAAATACATCAATAAGGGTACTGAATTTAAAACAGGAGGAGTTGGTTTTTTTGATTGTATTAATGATCAGGCTACTGCCAACGTTTTGTTTGACACTGCAAAGCAATGGTTAATAGAAAAAGGGATGGAAGCAATGGATGGTCCGATTAATTTTGGTGATAGAGATAAATGGTGGGGCTTAATGGTAGAAGGGTTTGAAAAAGAGCCGATGTATGGTATGTCATTTAATCCATCCTATTATCAAAAATTATTTGAAGAGTATGGGTTTAAAAATTATTATACCCAGTTTTATTATTCTATGGTTGTAGACGATCCCTTGCCAGCAAGGTTTCCGGAGCGATATGCTAAGTTTAATTCAAAACCTGGATACCTTGCCAAACATGTTGAATTAAAATACTTAGAAAAATATGCGGGTGATTTTGCCGCTGTATATAATGCAGCATGGGCACAGCATGGCGAAGCAAAGGAAATTTCGAAAGAACAAGTGGTGAAGTTATTTAATAAGATGAAGCCTATTATGGATGAGCGAACTATTTGGTTTGCATACTATAAAGAGGAGCCAATTGCAATGTTCATTAATATCCCTGATATCAATCAGTATTTCAAGTATTTCAATGGTAAATTTGGATGGTTGCAGAAATTGCAATTGTTATGGATGAAATTTAGAGGAACCAATAAGCGATTAACTGGATTGGCTTTTGGGGTTGTTCCTAAATACCAAGCTTTGGGAATTGATAGTTATTTAATTTATGCATGTAGCATTACAATCCAAGGTAAAGGATGGTATGATCAATATGAAATGGGCTGGGCGGGCGATTGGAATCCTAAAATGATTAATATATATAAAAGCTTAGGTGGACAACAAAGCAGGAGAATGATTACTTATCGTAATATATTTGAGGATAAATATTCTTTTGAAAGGCATCCCGAAATGGAATATAAATAAGTTAAATTGCAACCCTTTCTATGGATAATTTTATTGTTTCGGCTCGTAAATACCGTCCCCAGAACTTCAATACTGTTGTGGGGCAACAGCATATTACCACTACGCTGAAGAATGCTATTAAAAATAATCAGTTAGCTCATGCTTTTTTGTTTTGTGGACCAAGAGGAGTGGGTAAAACCACTTGCGCAAGAATTTTAGCAAAAACAATCAATTGTACCAATCAAACTGCAGAAGGAGAAGCTTGTAATGTTTGTAATAGTTGTGTTTCTTTTGATGCAGGCACTTCTTTGAATATTCATGAGCTAGATGCTGCAAGTAATAATTCGGTTGACGATATCCGTATTTTAGTAGAGCAAGTCCGATTTGCACCACAAGCCGGTAAATATAAAGTGTATATAGTAGATGAGGTTCACATGCTCAGTTCAAGTGCATTTAACGCATTTTTAAAAACACTAGAAGAGCCGCCAGCACACGCTATTTTTATTTTGGCCACAACCGAAAAGCATAAGATAATACCTACTATCTTAAGTAGATGCCAAATTTTTGATTTTAAAAGAATTACCAATAATGATACTGTAGAACATTTACAAGAAATTGTAGATAAGGAATTAATAAAAGCTGAAAAAGCTGCATTACAAGTTATTGCGCAAAAAAGTGAAGGCTGTATGCGCGATTCTCTCAGTATTTTAGATAAGATTGTAAGTTTCACCAATGGGGAAGTAACGTATAAGAATACACTGGAGCATTTGAATATTTTAGATGAAGATTATTTTTTTAAGCTTTTAGATTGTATGCAACAAGAAGATTTGGCTGGTGCTATGTTGCTGTTTGATACAATTAATCAGAAAGGTTTTGAAGGAGATTTGGTGTTGAATGGATTTGCAGAATTTATCAGAAATTTATTGGTTTGTAAAGATCCTAAGTCAGCTACATTACTAGAAGTAGTTGAAGGAATGCAATCAAAGTATATCGAAGTTGCAGCTAAAGTAAGTATAGCTTATTTGGTAAGTGCGCTGAATATTTTAAATGATACAGAGATTAACTTTAAGATGGCCCGAAATAAAAGGCTGCATGTAGAATTAGCATTAATTAAGTTAAATTTTTTACAGCAGGCTATTGATCTAGCATTTGATAAAAATGAAGTTGTAAAAAAAAAACGAGTTGATGGGCCTATAGCTTTTAAAACTAAGTCTATAAAGCCTTTAACCCAAAAAGCGTTGGTTGTTGATGAAAACAATTCAGCTAAATTATTGATTCAAAAGCCTGTTGAAAAAACCATTATCAATATCGATAACATGCCACCATTAAATCCAGTATTTAATGGCAAGGAAACTGTAAAACCTATAAATGCAGTAGGTGGTAAAAAGAATTTATTAGATGCCCTTAGAGATAAAGCAGGTGCTAAATACGATATCCAAGAAGTTGCTGAGGCTGAAGTTTTGAACATAGATAAGTTACTCCAATTTTGGAAAGACTATACTATCTTACTTGAAAAACAATTAAAGCATTCCGCTGCAGGTACTTTTAAAATTGCAAATATTGAAATTGATTCCGACATACACTTTACTGTTCGGGTATCTGCTATTACTGCTCAAAAATTTGTAGAACAAGAAAAATTAGCATTGAAGGAACAATTGCATAAGTTATTCAATAACCGATCTATCGATTTTTCTGTATTAGTTGAAGCTGGAGAAAAAGAAGATGTTCCATTACATATGCGATTAAATAGTAAGCAAAAATTCGAGAGAATTGCGGAGCAATATCCACTATTGAAAACATTAAAAGAACAATTGCGATTGGAAATTGATTTTTAGATTATTGCTTATTACATACTTCACAAACAATAATAATATTCTCTGCAAATTTTGGACTAACATTGTTTTTAACACCGTTTACTTCTATCTCAATTAAATCATCATACACTTCCTTTGATTTTATTTTTATGGTTTTATTAATGGCTAATCCTAGTTTATCTACATATTGAAGAAAAGCGGCGCTGTTGTCTTTTACTCCCACCATTTTACATTGATGACCTACTGTTTCTTCTAATAATGTTTTACGAATTTGTATGTTCAGTTCTCCTTTAGCATTTGGAATGGTATCTCCATGTGGATCGTGGGATGGGTAGTTTAAAAACTGGTCTAATTTATCAATTAATTTTTTACTTTGAATATGTTCAAGTTGTTCTGCTACTTCATGTACCTCATCCCAACTAAATGCCAGTTTTTCAAACAAAAAAGTTTCCCATAGCCGATGTTTACGAACAATTTCAATGGCTATTTTTTTACCTTCTTTGGTTAAAGCTGATTTGCCATATTTTTCATATTTGATTAATTTCTTTTCCTTCAATCTTTTAAGCATATCATTGGCAGATGCTGGCTTAACGCCCAAATGCTCAGCAATTTCATTGGTTCCTGCTTCTGCTTTAGTGGCCAATTCAGTGGTGATCTGAAAAACTGTTTTAAGGTAATTCTCTTCAGTAAATGATAGCATAATTCAAAAATAGTAAATTAAATCAAACAATATTAGTTAGACTAACCTAACAAATGTATTTTTGCTAGTATAACTATTTTTAGATTGGTATGAGAAAGGGGATGATAATGTTGTTTTTAAAGCTGTTGGGCATACAAATTTTGGCTCAATCAGATACAACTGGACTTTATAAAAATGTAGCAAATGCTACCTTAAATGAAATTGTTGTAACTGGAACAATGAAAGCGGTTAAAAGAGTTGAAAGTCCTGTTCCTGTTGAATTATACAGCGCTGCTTTTTTTAAGAAAAACCCCACATTCAATATTTTTGAAGGGTTACAAAATATAAATGGAGTGAGGCCTCAGATTAATTGCAATGTTTGCAATACAGGAGATATTAGAATAAATGGATTGCCTGGTCCTTATACAATGGTGTTGATTGATGGAATGCCAATTGTAAGTAGTCTTTCCACAGTATATGGACTTTCAGGAATTCCAAATTCTTTGGTTGAGAGAATTGAAATTGTAAAAGGTCCAGCATCTTCTTTATATGGTAGTGAAGCAATAGGTGGTTTAATTAATATTATCACCAAAAATCCTCAAAATAGTCCTCGTGTTTCTGCTGAATTAATGACCACTAGTTGGGGAGAATTAAACATGGATCTTGGCTTTACTATTAAAGCAGGATCAAAAGTTGATGTATTGACTGGTATCAACCATTTTAATTATAGTAATCCAAACGATAATAATCAAGATGGGTTTACCGACATGACATTACAAAAAAGAATTTCCGTTTTTCAGAAATGGAATTTTAATCGAAAAGAATACCGTTTATTTAGTTTGGCAGCCCGATATTATTCTGAAAATAGGTGGGGTGGAGAAATGAATTGGAATGAAAAATTTAGAGGTGGCGATAGCATTTATGGAGAAAGTATTTATACAAACCGATGGGAAATGCTTGGTAATTATCAATTACCAACAAAAGAAAAAATATTTTTATCTTTTTCTTATAACCAACATGATCAGGATAGTAGGTATGGTAATACTGCTTATTTGGGTAAACAACGAATTGCATTTTCTCAACTAACTTGGGATAAAACAAACGGTAAACACGATTGGTTAATTGGTGCTGCTTTACGATATACTTTTTATGCAGATAATACTCCAGCAACTGGAGCGATTGATCCAACTCAAATAGGGTTAACTCCTCAAAAAATTTGGTTGCCAGGAATTTTTGCGCAAGATGAAATTAAATTAAATGATCAACATAAATTACTATTGGGAATTAGGTATGATTATAATTCTACTCATGGCAATATTTTAACTCCTCGCATTGCATATAAGTATACTATTAATGAAAAAAATATTTTAAGATTTAATATTGGTACAGGCTTTAGGGTTGTTAATTTATTTACAGAAGATCATGCAGCATTAACTGGGGCAAGGCAAGTTATAATAACCAATGAGCTAAAACCTGAACGTTCTATAAATGCTAACATCAATTACATTCATAAAATATATGGATTAAATGGAGCTGCTTTTAATTTAGAAGCATCGGCATTTTATACTTATTTTAATAATAGGATAGTTGGTAATTTTGATGTAAATCCCAATCAAATTATTTACGATAATTTAGCTGGTTACGCAGTAAGTAAGGGTATTTCTGTAAATACAGATGTTACTTTAGCCACCGGCTGGAAATTTTTATTAGGCGCTACCTACTTAGATGTTTCATTAAATGAAAATAGAAAAAAAACACAACAAATATTAACAGAAAGGTTTACAGGAACTTGGGCTATTTCATATAAAATACAAGCTTTACATATTGATATTGATTATACTGGAAATTGTTATGGACCAATGAGGTTACCTTTATTAGGTCCACTCGATCCTCGAAAAGAATATTCTCCTTGGTGGAGTATACAAAATATACAATTTAACTTTCATCGTTGGCATTCAGTAGAAATATATACCGGAGTAAAAAATATATTGAATTATTTGCCAACCAAAAGCAATCCTTTTATTATTGCAAGAACCAATGATCCTTTTGATAAGCAAGTACAATACGGATCAAATGGACAAGTACTTTCTACCCCAAATAATCCTTATGCGTTAACATTCGATCCTAATTATGTGTATGCTCCTAATCAGGGAATAAGATTTTTTGTAGGAGTAAGAATTACAGTAAAGTAAAAATCAGTAACTGGCTTTACTATATCTTTGTACAATGGAACAAGAACAAATAAATACAGGTACTGAAATATTGATAAAAGCAGCGGGTCCAATTGTAATAGCATCAAAATGTGTTGTAACCAAGGCTGATGGAACAATTGAAGTGAAAGAGAAAGCGTCATTTTGTGGTTGCGGCCATTCGGCAAACAAACCATATTGCGATGGATCACATAAAAAGTATATGGAATCAACAACTGTGTAATGAAAAAAACTGTTGTTTTAGGAGCTTCCGATAACCCCGAACGATATAGTTATTTAGCAGTTCAAAATTTAACCAAGCAAAATCATCCGGTTATCGCAATTGGTAGAAAAGTTGGATTAGTTAATGGAGTTAATATTATTACCAATCATCCTG
>JAYVRC010000237.1:0-2165 GCA_043776615.1 Sphingobacteriia bacterium | reverse complement strand
AGTATTCTTGCCAAAAAATTAATTGCTCCAGCTTTCTCTCCAATATTCATCAAACCCATAAAAAATACCATTACACCAGTTAATGGCAAAGCAATATCCATCACCGATGACTTACTCGCATCAAAAATGCCTTCAACTAATTTTTTAAAAATTTCATAATCCTGAAAAACTATCAATTTAAACAAAGCAATCACCAATCCTATGATAAAAAATAAAATCCAAACGTAGTTAAGTGCCATAAGGCTAAGATAATAACTAATGACCTACTTTCCGTACCTTCGCAGCCTTAAATCAAAAAAAGGGTATTATGGCTTTACAAGCAGGTATAGTGGGACTTCCAAATGTAGGAAAATCAACCTTATTTAACGCAGTTAGTAATAGTGCTAAAGCACAAGCAAGTAATTATAGATTCTGTACCATCGAGCCAAATGTTGGCTTAGTTGATGTTCCAGATAATCGCTTAAATAAATTAGCAGAATTAGTATTACCAAATAAAATTGTACCTACTCAAATTGAAATAGTAGATATAGCAGGATTGGTAAAAGGTGCAAGTAAAGGTGAAGGACTAGGAAATAAATTTTTGGGGAACATAAAAGAAGTAGATGCCATTATTCATGTTATCCGTTGTTTTGAAGATGAGAATGTACTACGTGAAGAAGGTGCAATTAACCCTATCAGCGACAAAGAAATTATTGAAACTGAATTGCAACTGAAAGACTTAGAAAGTGTTGAAAAGAAAATGCAACGTGTAGAAAAAATGGCACGTGTTGGAAGTGATACTAAAGCAAAAGCAGAATTCGAAATATTATCTAAATGCAAAGCGCATTTAGATGCTGGCAAAAGCATTCATTCATTAGGTTTAAGTAAAGAAGAAAATGCAACTATTGCAGATTTGTTTTTATTAACCGATAAACCTGTTTTATATGTTGCCAATGTAGATGAAGCATCTATGCATACTGGTAATGCATTTTCCGATAAATTAAAAGCAGTTGCCGAAGCTGAAGGCGCACAAGTAATTGTAATGTGCAATAATATTGAAGCCCAAATTGCCGAAATGGACAATGCAGATGATAAGCAAATGTTTATGGAAGAATATAAAATGACCGAACCTGCTTTAAACAGATTAATTAGAAATACTTATAAATTGCTGAACCTTGATACTTACTTTACAGCTGGAGTGCAAGAAGTAAGAGCATGGACAATTCACAAAGGTTGGAAAGCACCTCAAGCTGCTAGTGTAATTCATACCGATTTCGAAAAAGGTTTTATCAAAGCTGAAGTAATTGCTTTTGAAGACTTTGTAAAATATGAAAGCGAAGCTGCTTGTAGAGAAAATGGCAGATTACGAATTGAAGGGAAAGAATATATTGTGAAAGATGGTGATGTGATGCATTTTAGGTTCAACGTATAACAAATGATGTCATTTTGGGAAAAAGATAGTTTCTATTCAAATGCTGATATAACAATCATTGGTGGTGGACTTATGGGCTTATGGACATCAATTGAACTCAAAAAAAAGTCTCCTTTATTATCGATAACTATTCTTGAAAGAGCCACTACCCCACTTGGCGCCTCAACCAGAAACGCCGGGTTCGCCTGTTTTGGAAGTCTCACAGAATTATTAGCTGATGAAGTAACAATGGGCACGAGCAAAATGCTTTCTGTTGTTGAAATGCGATTTAAAGGAATACAAAAAATAAAATCATATTTTTCTGCTGCAGAAATTGAACTAGATGAATGTGGTGGGTATGAAGCCCTTTATCATTATAAAGATGCAAATGAAATTGATAATCAAATAAATTATATCAATCAATTATTAGCGCCAATTATCGGATCAAAAAAATCATTTGCCAATTTAACTGATAAAATATCATCAATAGGACTAAAAAACATCGATCAATTAATTCACAATCCACATGAAGCTGGGATACACAGTGGCAAATTAGTTAATGCATTAAACAAAATTGCAATTACTAAAGGAATTCAAGTGCTGAATGGAATTGAAGTAATGAGTTGGGAAGAAACCAACAACAAAGTTGTTATTCGAACAAATCAGCAGAAAACGATTACTACAAACCAATTAATCGTTTGTACCAATGGATTTACTAATTCATTATTACCAGAATTAAATATAGAGCCAGCGAGAGGTCAAATTATTTTAACTA
>JAYVRC010000236.1:0-8353 GCA_043776615.1 Sphingobacteriia bacterium | reverse complement strand
TAGCGAGAATGGGAATTGAACCCATCACCTCAGGGTTATGAATCCTGCGCTCTAACCAACTGAGCTACCTCGCCAAATGGGGTGCAAATATAGGGGTTTCAATAAAAAGAAAAACTAGTAGGCCAACAATTTACTGATCCGCTCAGATACTTTATTGGCAGTTGGCAACATGGCCGATTCTAATGCCACATTAATTGGCACGGCTGGTAGGTTCTTAGCGCCCATTACTTCTACCTTGGCATCTAAAAAATGATAACAATCATTAGATATACGCAAGCTCAATGCTTCAGCAAATGAATTATTCTGTTGCTCTTCGCTTAATACCAATACTTTTCCATGACGCTTTACAGAATTAAAAATAGTTTCTTCATCCAATGGAAATAAAGTCCTCAAATCTAGCACTTCAATCTGACCCGGATACCGCTCTGCAGCTGCTTTTGCCCAATATACTCCCATCCCATAAGTAATAATACAAACCGTTTCTCCCTTACGCACTTTATCCATATCTGCTTGCAAAATCACATTGGCTTTACCCAATGGCAGAATATAATCTTTTGCAGGCTCTATTGTTCTTGCATCATCTGTTCCTGGAACCTTACTCCAATACAATCCTTTATGTTCCAACATAATAACTGGATTAGGATCTAAAAATGCAGCTTTCATCAAACCCTTCATATCGGCTGCATTAGATGGATAAACAATTTTTATTCCTTTAATTGATAATAAAGTGCTTTCAATACTTCCGCTATGATATGGCCCACCACCACCATATGCACCAACTGGCACCCTTAATAACATTTGTACCGGAAACTTTCCGTTTGATAAATAACAAGACTTGGCTACTTCAGTAACTAACTGATTTAATCCAGGATAGATATAATCTCCAAACTGAATCTCTACAATTGGCTTTAACCCCATTGCAGATAAACCAACAGTTGAGCCTATTATATACGCTTCCTGAATAGCTGTATTAAATACTCTATTGTTGCCATATTTTTCCGCTAAAGTTGCAGCCTCCCTGAAAACACCACCCAACCTAGCTCCTACATCCTGACCATATAAAACCGCTTCAGGATATTCTTCCATCAACTCATCAATTGCATGCAATGCTGCATCAACCATAATTGTACGTTCACCACCCCTTGGTGATCGCTGTCCCTTTTCTTCTCTTACAGTTGTTGGAGCAAACACATGCTCATCTACCGAACGAATATCTGGTTCTGCCGCAGCCTGAGCCTGCTTAAACTCGTTTAAAACCAACTCTAACGCATCATTTTCTAATTGATTAATTTCATGATCTGTAAATCCTACTCCATTTAATAACAACCTAAGTTTAGGAATTGGATCATATAAACCATGCTTCAATAAATCTTCTCTGCTTCTATAAAATTCTTTTCTTACTCCACTTGTATGGTGACCTAACAGCGGAACTTTTGCATGTACTATTACAGGCTTGCGCTCGTTTCTTGCATAGTTTACAGCTTGTTCCATTGTTTCGTAACACCTCATAAAATCACTCCCATCTACTTGCATTCTTTTCAGCCCTTTAAAACCACAAGCATACTCATATGCATTCATGGTTCTAATTTCATCAGCACTTGCACTAATACTCCATTGATTGTCTTGCACTAAATATACTATTGGCAATTGCTTTAAAACAGCAAACTGCAATGCCTCACTTACTTCACCTTCACTCATAGCACCATCTCCAAGCGAGCAAACAACTATTGGAGATTTTCCATCAGCTGACTTTCGTAAAGCATTCGTATTGGTTTTCTCTAAAAATTGTACCCCTTGCGCCAAACCTGTTGTGGGTATGGCTTGCATGCCTGTTGCACTACTTTGGTGTATAATTGAAGGACGATTTTCATCTACACTACTAGGGTGGCAATAATAAGAGCGACCACCAGAAAATGGATCGTCTTTTTTAGCCAATAATTGTAGCATCAATTCATATGGCTTAAATCCTATGGCCAACATTAAACTATCATCTCTGTAATATGGACTAACCCAATCGCATGGTAATAATTGTAACCCAGTTGCTAATTGAATTGCTTCGTGACCTCTTGATGTAGAATGTACATACTTACAAACCGCACGATTAGCATCGTACGTTTCACTCATCGCCTTTGCAGTGACCATGAGTTGATAAGCTTGTAAAAGTATATTTGGTGTGAGCATTATCTTATAGCGAGTTCAAACATTTTTTGTTCTTCAAAATATCCTTCTAATATATCTCCAACAACACATTCACCCACTCCCGCAGGTGTTCCTGTGTAAATCATATCTCCAATATTCAACGAAAAATAATTGGAAATATGCGACACTATTGTATTAAAAGAAAAAATCATATCAGATGAGTTTCCTACCTGAACAGATTGTTTATTATTGAATAATGAAAAATGCATTGGGTTTTTTAACAATGATGGAGTTAGTGGAAGCCAATCCCCCACTACAGCCGAATTATCCCAAGCCTTGGCTTTTTCCCAAGGCAATCCTTTCTTTTTTAAATCTGCTTGAATATCACGTGCTGTAAAATCGATACCAATTGAAACAGCATCATAGTATGTGTCAGCTTGATTTTCGGGGATGTATTTTCCATTTTTGGAGATGCGTAGCACCAATTCTATTTCGTAATGTAATTCGTTGGAGAATTCAGGATAATAGAATGGCGTATTAGACTGCCACAAAGCAGTCTTGGGTTTCATGAAAATAACTGGCTCTTCCGGAACGGCATTGCCTAGTTCTTTTGCATGATCGGCATAATTTCGGCCTACGCAAAAAATTTTCATAGTACAGTTTCTTTATTGAAATAGTAATCAAATAGTGTTTAACAAACCACTTTTGGAGTGGTATGGGTACAGGATGGCCTACTTGAATTGTATTTCCATAACTTATAACTACGAAAGAGGGATTTTTATTATGTGAATAGCAAACTATTTGCCATATTCATGGCTTTATCTAACCCAATTGCTGCAAATTGCTCAATGATCTCACAAGAAGCCGCTATCTTTTGGTTTATCATAGGTTGTTCCTCAGGAAGCCATTTGCCTAATACAAAGTCTACTTGACCACCTTTTTGGTAATTATTTCCTATGCCAAACCTGAGTTTTGCATATAGATCGGTTCCAAGAGTGAGTTGAATGTCTTTTAGGCCATTGTGCCCTGCATCGGTGCCAGATCCCCTTAATCTAATCTTATTTAACGGCAGAGCTAGGTCATCTACTATTGTAAGAGTTGATGCAATAGCTAATTTTTCTTTATCAAGCCAGTACTTAAATGCTTTACCACTTAAATTCATATAGGTTGTTGGCTTGATACAAATAAAGGTTTTACCTTTCCATTTTACTTCCGCAATTTCTGCTAGCCGATCTAATTTAAAGAATCCATTGTGTTTTCGCACAAATGCATCTACAATATCAAAACCAATATTATGGCGAGTATGGCGATACTCATCTCCAATATTACCCAATCCAATGATTAAAAATTTATGCATACAGGGTACAAAAATAGCTTGTTGCGCCTTCAATTCAAATTAAGTACAAATTTATATTTATAGTAGTCTTAAATTTATAAAAGATATTCTATAGTATGCGAAATCAAATACTAGCATTTTTTCGACATAAATGGAGGTCGATTTTAAACATTGGGATTAATAATAATTTAGATTTTTTCGAAAAGAAAAAAACCCAAATTACCAATATTATTGTTGCTACAAGTATCCCTATTCATTTGACTTTTATTACAATTAATTTTTTGCAAGGAAGGTATTTACTCATGAGTTTAAATCTTTTGCTTTTTATTGGAAGCCTCTTTGTTTTAATTGCACATCAACATAGTAAATTTTTAGCAGCGCGACTTTTTATTAATTTTTTCGCAATATTTTTTTTAACTATAGAAGCCATTTTATTTAGAAATGGAGCTGAGTATTTTTTAATTGCAAACTTAATTGTTACTATTATTTTTTATTCAGGAAAAGAAATAACTATTTCAATTTCATTATTGACCACTATCGCATTTGTATTTATAAAAATTATTATTAATAGTACATTTTATTTTGATGCTGTGCCTTTTGGGAGAGTAGTTTTTAATATAACTTGGGCAATACTTCTTTGTATTTTAGCATTACAATATTTTACATTTCAACAATCATCTTATCAACATCAAATTGAAGAAAAAAATAAAGATCTAGAAACAGCGAACAAAACAAAAGAAAAATTATTTGCAATTATCGCGCATGATATGAGATCTCCAATTGCCTTACTAAAAGGATCAATGGATTTATTAAATAAAGAATATATTAATCCATCTGAGTTTAAAGAGTTATCAAATGATTTTACCAAACAAATTGACAATTTAGAAACCAATTTAGATAATTTACTAATTTGGAGTCAAAGTCAAATGAATGGCATTACAGTTAATGCTAGAAAAGTTTCTGCTAGAGCAATCATTGAGGAAGTTATTAGTTTGGAGAAGCATTATAGTAACTCAAAACACATTCAATTAATTAATAATTCAAAAGGTGAAATGGTTTGGATTGATCCTGAGCATTTAAAACTTGTACTGCGAAACCTCATTAGTAATGCTATCAAGTTTAGCTATGTAAATAGTTTAATCACAATTGATAGTAAAGTATCAAATACAGAAATGACCATTTCAATAAATGACAAAGGAGTTGGAATACCTGAAGAGCATATTGAGGGGCTTTTTAAAAACGAGTTTAATAGAAGTACTATTGGGACAAATAAAGAAAAAGGAACTGGATTAGGACTAAAACTCTGCAAAGAATTTATAGTTAAAAACAATGCAGAAATATGGGTAAGTAGTCAGCTCGGAATTGGAAGTACTTTTTTTGTTTCAGTTCCTTTAAGCAAATAAAAAAGGCCTCCGCATAAACGGAAGCCTTATCAAAACAATCATTATTATTATTTCTTCTTCTCTTCTTTTGCTACAGTTGCTTCGTCTTGCTTTAACTGACGAGTCATAACAACTGATGCGATTGGAATTCGCGGAGAATTTAAAATTTCAATGTTTTTAACCTTAACGTCTTCAACACGAATATTACCGTTTAATTCTAAATTAGTAATATCAACATTGATAGTAGAAGTTAAATCCTTAGGTAAAGCCTTAATTTTTAAAGACTTCATTTTAGTAACTAGTTTACCCCCTTCTTTTACTCCTACAGAAACTCCGGTAAATTTTAAAGGAAGTGTGGCAACTACTTTTTTATCACCTACTAACTCTAATAAATCAACGTGAATTAGTTGATCACTAACTTTATCAAACTGAAGGTCCTTCAAAATACATTTGTATTTTTTAGTTCCAACAGTAACTTCTGCTAACTGAAATTCACCAGTGTACACTAAAGACTTAAAAGCTTTAGCAGGAGCATAAAAATTAACCTCCTCAGCACCCCCGTAAATTACACCTGGCACATTTTCTTGAGAGCGAATCTGGCGGGCAGCTTTTTTGCCATGTTCGGTCCTCAGAACACCTTCGATTGTAATTGTATTCATTTTATAAAATTTTTGGACGGCGAAGGTAAGATTAAATTGAGAGTTAAAAGTTAAGAATTAAGAATAGTTCAAAAAAATACATATATATTTTAATTCTTAACTCTTAATTACTAATTAAGAATCACTTACCCCCTACCCTTTAGCTGAGAGTGAATAAAAAGACTGGTAATACTCTTATTTTCATAGGCATTACGTATAGCAATTGCAAATAAATCGGCAACTGACACAACTTTTATTTTACCAGACTCTTTTTTGATAGGGATAGTATCACAAACAATAAGCTCTTCTAAAACACTGTTTTCTATGTTTTCGTATGCATTTCCACTAAGAACTGGGTGAGTTATTAATGCCCTTACGCTTCTCGCTCCTTTTTCTCTTAGTAGACTAGCTGCTTTGGCCAATGTTCCGCCAGTGTCACAAATATCATCAACAATAACTATGTCTTTATCTGCAACATCGCCAATTACTACCATGCTTGCAATTTCATTAGCACGCTTACGGTGTTTATCACAAATAACCATTTCGGCGTTGAAATAGCTCGCAATCTCTCTAACTCGGTTGGTGCTTCCAACATCTGGAGCTGCAAATGCCAGATTTTGTAATTTTAGTTGTTCAATATATGGAATGAATATAGCTGAACTATCTAAGTGATCAACGGGCACATCAAAGAATCCTTGTATCTGTGCTGCATGTAAATCCATGGTAATGATTCTATCTGCGCCAGCCGCTTCCAATAAAGTTGCTATTAATTTAGCACCAATAGCCACTCTGGGCTTGTCTTTTCTATCCTGCCTTCCAAATCCATAGTAAGGAATTACAGCGATTACTTTGTATGCACTTGCTCTTTTAGCAGCATCAATCATCAACAAAAGCTCCATTAGATTATCTGTTGGTGCATAAGTGCTTTGTACTAAAAAAACATAATCGCCTCGAATACTTTCCAGAAAAATAGGCTGAAACTCGCCGTCGCTGAATTTCTGAATGTTGATTTTCCCAATTGAAGCACCAAAACGTTGAGCAATTTTTTCAGCCAGCTTTTGAGAACCAGTGCCGGAGAATATCTTAACAGAAGGATTCATAAATGTTGAATGTTGCGCGAAGATATTAAACACATTAAGAAATAGTAAATTGATTTTGCAAATGTTTATAATATGAGGAAATATTCTATTAAAGAGTGGGCCAATGATGATCAACCTCGTCAAAAGCTTATTATTAAAGGAGTAAAGGCATTAACCAATGCCGAATTAATCGCTATTTTGATAAATACTGGAACAATTAATCAATCTGCTTTAGATATTGCTCAACAATTGCTTCATGCAATTGGAAATGATTTGCAGAAATTGGGTGGACTTAGTGCAAAGGAAATAGTAAAACTTCGAATTAAGGGTTTAGGTGAAGCCAAAGCCATTGGTATTGCTGCTTCTCTCGAGTTAGGTATTAGAAGAGATGCCAATACATTAAAAAAAGAAAAAGTGAGTAGCAGTAGAGATGTTGCTGCCTACTTGCAAGCTTCATTTCAATATTATGATCGAGAAATTTTTGCTGTGATTTTTTTAAATAGAGCCAATAAAATTGTTCACTTCGAAATTATTAGTGAAGGTGGCATAACTGGCACTGTAGCCGATCCTCGAATCATATTAAAGAAAGCCATTGAGAATAATGCCACAGCAATTATTCTATGCCATAATCATCCGAGTGGAAACTTAAAACCCAGTACTGCAGATGAAATTCTTACCAAAAAAATAAAAACAGCAGCAGCATTTATCGACATTTTAGTAACAGACCACATTATTGTAAGTAATGAGGGCTATTTCAGCTTTGCAGATGAAGGCCTGTTATAATAATTTAAGCTTGAGCAGTTGGTCCTCCAAAATGCATTGGAATTTCTATCTGTTCTAAATCTTTTATAACACCATTTGCTGCTTCAAAACGTTCTATATTTTCTTCTAAAGCTTTCATGAACCTTTTTGCATGCATTGGAGTAAAAATAATCCTCGACTTTACCTTGCTTTTTGGAGTTCCAGGCATCACGTTTACAAAATCAATTACAAACTCTGCATTACTATGGGTAATAATAGCCAAGTTTGCATAAGAACCCTCAGCTACTTCTTCGCTGATTTCAATATTTAACTGGTTTGCTGGTTGTTGTTCCATGTTGATATTTGTTTACAAATGTATCTAAAAAGTGAAAAGATAGGGAACATCAAAGTAAGTAATTTATATGGTACTTGTTTATACAAAAAACGGATGAGGATATAATCCTCATCCGTTTTAAAATTATCAGAAATAAAAACCAATTATTTGTCCCACCATACTTTTCCAAACTGCGAATCTGCACCTGTACCATCTGTGTACCTTGCTGCTGCGGTAGCATAATTTGCAGGATTTAACTGTGGTTCATTCGGACCATAAGCTAATCTTCTAGGAATTGCAGATAAACCTGGAGCTGGAGTAAGGGTAGGAACCCCATTTCTACGCCAGCTTGCAAAACCCTGAGCACCGTTAGGATAAAATGCTAACCATTGTTGTAACGCAATTTTCTGAATATTATTTACACCCAATACAATAGCTGGTTGTGCCATATAGGTTGCAAAATCACTTGCAGAATATACCCCCCATCTTGTCCAACTGGCTTGAATTGCATCTGAATAAAGAGTCACCATATTTTCAGTTGTCCAACCCAAAGCTGAAGCTTCTGCTCTTGCTAGTTTAACATCTTCTGCAGCAATCAAAACTGTAGAAGATGTTTCTGTACGGCGTGAGGGAGCCAATATTCTTGCATAATTCACATTTGCATTTGCAAATGTTACAGCGTCTGTTCTTTGTAAGCCATATGG
>JAYVRC010000235.1:0-2165 GCA_043776615.1 Sphingobacteriia bacterium | reverse complement strand
TAAGTAGTTCTCTTCAAGTAGCAAATTGTGGCGGAAACAACGTAAAGGTTTTTAATAAAACAGATCCAACAAAAGTGACCATAACATCAAATATGGTTATAGGTTTTAATGCAAGTCCTCCAGTTACTGTAAATGCAACTCAAAACAAAGTTAGATGGGACCTGAGAATTTTTAATCTTAATGGCAATGATCGCCAAACAAGAAATCTTTTCATTTATTTTCCTGACACTACTTTATATGATTCCATTCAAGTAGAAGGTTGGTTATCTCAACATGTGGTACTACCAAATGGAAAAAAAATAGTTTATTTTAAATTGGGGAATCAAATTGGAGCAAGTTATGATTCTACAAGAGCTGTTTTTGTAAATATTAATAATTGTTCCGTCAACAGTATTCCCTTCTTTATTGGTTTTGGTTGTTTGAATTACCCAACGCTACTTCAAATTCAGAATCATGCTATTTGTCAAATTGATTCTGGATTTTTAGCATTGACCATTTCTCCTGCAAAGGTTACTGCTATCATCGATCAAAATATTACAACTTCAACTTGCGCGATTGATACTGTAAACATGATTTGCGAAGTGTTAGGATCTAAAATTAATAACTTCAGATTTAAACTAGATTTAAGAAATAATTTTACTCAATTAATAAGTGAACGCATAATTCAAATAAGAGTAGTTGCAGGAACCACAACCACAGCAATTGTTCCTTTTTCTGTTAGTCACGGAGTTGGAAGTTCTCACTATGAATTTATTCCCAGTATAGCCTTCAATGACATTTTACAAGGCGATAAATTACAATTAGAGGTGGTATATAGTTTATTAGACACAACTAGCAGTTCGCCTTTTTCAATCGATTACCAATACACTAATCTATGTGGCGATATTGGCCCACCTGCAATTCAAGATTCCACTCATCATTTACCTTCAATCATAGGAAATTATAATTGTACTGCTGGAGTAGCGAATTGCTTTCAAGTATTTGCTGCACAAAGTACAATTAACTGTGCAGGATCTCCCATAACAATTAATACTACAACAATTGGACATCCTATTGGTCTTTCTTATAATTGGACTTCTCTTCCATTTGGTTTTGTTTCGTCAGGAAATTCAATCAATCCTAACCCGAGTGTAACAACTACTTATACAGTAATTGCTACAAGTACAAATGGAAACACTAGCTCCGCTTCAGTCACTGTCAATCCTATTCAAGGGGAATGTTGTATTCCTGCTGGCTTCAACTTCAACACTGGAGATATTTTGCTAAATAATACTACTGCAAAAGCTTTTGATCAGCAATACTTAGCAAATGCAATTTCAACTTCAAAAAAAATATTTATTGTCGGTACTTTTACAATTGACACTAATTTTTCTTTTATAAGTTGTACCAATATTATTATGGCTCCTGCTTCACAAATAATAGTTCAAGCAAATAGGCAACTGACACTTTTTGACTCTCACCAATATAGTTGTAGTTCAATGTGGCAAGGAATGGTCGCTCAGGGCAATAATTCAAAAATTGAAATTGTTGGTTCTACAATTGAAGATGCTCAGTATGCCGTTAAGCTTAGTCCTAATGCATCCTTGATTACTGACCAACATACAAACTTTAATAATAATTATATTAGCATCCAAGCAATTTCGCCATCAAATAGTTCTATGACAGTTGGATTGTCTATTTCTAATACCTATTTTCAATCTACTCGAAATTTAAAACCAAAATTCGCTGGACAATTGCCTTTGCCACGGACTCACCCTTATGCAGGAATTGTTTTAGGTAACGTAGTCAATGTAGTACTTGATTCCAAAAATACCTCTTACTTCAATAAGATGAATTTGGGTATTTTTTCAAGATCAACTAATCTCTCTATTAAAAATTGCAGATTCACCAATTTATTAAATTATGATCCTGCTTATACAATTGCTCCGTTTCATATTGGATCTGCCATATTAGCTAGTGGTTCATTTGGCAGCCCTTATACACTTACTTTTACAGGAAATGGCGATAGCACAGTAGCGGATATTGAAAATTGCTTCAATGGTTTGAAAACAACTGGAATGAGTTTGGTTGCTTCACATTGTTGGATAAAAAATGTGGATTTGGGAATCGAAACTTCTAAAACGATGCTCGCGACAATTATAATTAATCAAAACACTATAGATTGC
>JAYVRC010000234.1:0-2169 GCA_043776615.1 Sphingobacteriia bacterium | reverse complement strand
AGTGATTTAAAATCCACTCAAACCCAACTCATCCAATCAGAAAAAATGGCTTCGCTGGGAGAATTGACTGCTGGTATTGCGCATGAAATTCAGAATCCGTTAAACTTTGTCAATAATTTTTCGGAAGTGAGTAAAGAGTTACTGGATGAAATGAAAATCGAACTGGACAGTGGAAACATAGAGGATGCAAAGGAGATTATGATAGATGTGATCCAGAACCTAGATAAAATAAATCACCATGGAAAACGTGCAGCAGATATTGTAAAAGGAATGTTGCAGCATAGCCGCACCAACAGTGGCACAAAAGAACCAACAGATATTAATGCTTTATGTGATGAATATTTAAGATTGAGTTATCATGGTTTAAGAGCAAAAGACAAATTGTTTAATGCAACGATGAAAACTGATTTTGATGAAAGTATTGGTAACATCAATATTATTCCGCAAGATATAGGTAGGGTGATTATGAATTTAGTAACGAATGCTTTTTATGCGGTAGGGGAAAAATCTTCAATTTGGAATCTTCAATCTGAAAATCAAAAAAAGGAAGATGAATATGAACCAACAGTTTTTATCAGTACAAAAAAAATAAATGATAAAGTAGAAATAAAAGTTACCGATAACGGTAACGGTATCCCTCAAAAAATCATTGATAAAATATTTCAACCCTTCTTTACTACTAAACCAACCGGACAAGGAACTGGATTGGGATTGAGTTTGAGTTACGATATTGTGAAAGCGCATGGTGGGGAGTTGACAGTGGAAACGAAAGAAAATTATGGCAGTGAATTTATATTGAATTTGCCCATATAATAAAGAGTGTTCTAAAGTTTATATTTTAATATCAACTTCATAAAAATGAAAAAAGCAATACTTTATTTCTTATTTTTTGGTATGTGGCTCCAATCTGCTGCCCAAAAAAATAAAGTAGATAGCTTAGTAAATTTACTTGCTAAAAGGAAAGATACTGCCAGAGTTAATTTACTGAACGAGCTAACCAAGGCTTACTGGTATTACCAATTAGACAAAGCAACAGAATATAATATAAAGGCTCTTCATTTGGCAGATAGCCTAACTTTTCAAAAAGGGTTTGCAGAGGCTAACCGATGCCGCGGAGTAATCCTCAATTTTAGGGGCGATTCAACCAGCATAATCTATTTAACTAAAGCTTTAACACTTTTCACGCAATTGGATAACAAAAGGGGGATTGCAGCTACGCTGAATAATCGGGGTACTTTTTACCTACGACAAAAACAATATTCAAAAGCACTTGATGTACTTTTTCAGTCACTCAAACTATTCAATGAACTTCAGGATAAAGAAGCAATTGGTGCCGTAACAAATCTGATTGGACAAATTTACAAAAGCCAGTTTGATTATTCGGCTGCACTGGATTTTTATTTGAAAGCATTGGCCATTCGCAGGGAGATTGCTGATGTGCCTGGTACAGCTTTTACGCTTAACCGGGTAGGTGATATGTATTTTAAATTGAACCTGCTACCTCAGGCACTTGATTATTATCAGCAATCATTTAAAATGGCACAAACAATTGGTCGAAATCAGAATGTTATTGATGCAGCTTTGAGTATTGGAAATGTTTACGGGCAACAGGGAAACTACAATGAGGCTTTAAAATATTTTAAAATATCACTGAGGGCAGAGCAGGATTACTTTGGAAAAGACAGTGTGGCAACTTCCTATAACCGTATTGGGCAAATTTATATGGCCTTGAAAAACTACCCTCTCTCTTTACTCAATTTTGAGAAGGCACTTGCAATCTCTAATAAAAAAAATAGGAATGAAAAGGCTATTACCCTGCATTACATCAGCCAAGTTTATTTTGCACAGTATAATTATCCAAAAGCATTGGAAAAATGTTTCAGTAGCCTGAGCATTGCCAAACAAAACAAATTCCATGAAACTATCAAAGATGTCTGCCTTACCTTATCCCAAATTTATGCAGCAATAAAGGACTATCAAAAGGCTTACAATTATCATCTGCAGTATACATTAGCAAATGATTCGGCACTGAAGGAAGATCTTAATCAAAGACTTGCTGCTTTGCAACAATCATTTGAATTAAAGAACAAGCAAACTCAAATTGACCTCTTAAACAGAGACAAGCAATTACAGGAGAGTGAAATTAGTCGGCAAAAACAGCAACGTTAT
>JAYVRC010000233.1:0-8385 GCA_043776615.1 Sphingobacteriia bacterium | reverse complement strand
TTGCTTTTCGCAGTCGCCAATAGATTCATTTGCGCTTGTAGATAGTTACAATAAAATTGCATTTGATACTAAAAAGTCGGATATAATAAAAGCTATTTCAGCCCTTAATAAAGCAGAGAATTTAGCTAAAATAATTAAGTATAAAAAAGGAGAAGCTATATCTTACATGTATGAAGCTGGCATTTATCAGCAACAAGGATTTACAAAAAGAGCATTATCTGTTTTTTTTAATTCACTCAGTATTTTTAAAAATATTAATGATACTTTTCATATTGCTAAAGTAAACCAGTTGATTGCTTTTTCTTTATTAGCGGAAGAAAAGTATGATTCGGCAATTATTGTTTATACTAAATCTTTAGCCGTTTACTCAAAACTAAATTCGAAAGAAGAAATAGTTAATGTGAACAATAGTATTGGTATGATTTATCTAAAAATGAATCAGACTAATACTGCCATCTCTTTTTTTAATATTGCACTTGCAGATAGTAAATTAATTGGGTATTTATATGGAGAAAAAAAGGCATACTATCATTTAGGAGTTGCAGAACAAAAAAGAAATAATTTTGCTAAAGCGGTAAATTATTTTCAACAATCGCTGAACATCGACCAAAAAATTAATGATCAATTTGGTATTGCACTTAATAAATTGAGTCTTGTTGAAATTTTAATTGCTCAAAAAAAATTAAAAGAAGCTGAATTAGAAGGATTAAATGCATTCGAAAGATCCAGATCAATAGAGGCTTATGATCTTCAAGATTCTTTGGTAAAACAAATGATTAATATTTATAAGTTAGTTGGTAATGCATCAAAAATAATTGATTGGCAAGATTCTGCAATAGCGGTAATCAAAAAACAACGACTAAAGGAAAATGAATACGCAGCAGACTTTTTAGAAATCATCAAAACACAACAAGTACAGCGTGTTGAAAATGAAAAAGCCATTCTAAGAGCTGAAAGAGTATCCAATGAACAGTTTTACATTTTAACTGTTGGTACTTTTATTTTGATAATTCTTGCAGCACTCATGATAGCCGTGTTCCTAAGTTTTCAAAAACAAAAACAACTAGGTAGAGAATTAAGGGCTAAAAATGGATTAATTGAAGATCAAGTGATTGAGTTAGGAACACTTAACAAGGAAATTTCTGAACAAAATATTTTATTGGAGATTGATAATAAAACCAAGGATAAATTATTATCCATTATTTCTCATGATCTTAGAAATCCTTTGGTAAATACCAAGGGTATTCTCAATTTAGTTAATCAAGATATGGTTCCTCCCGATGAAGCAAAAATATTATTGCTTCAACTCGAAACGCAGTACATGACTAGCACTTCATTGCTCGACAATTTATTATTTTGGTTAAAAGGGCAGATGTTAGGAAAAGATGTAGAGAAATCGAAATTACCCATTTTGGGCGTTGTTAAAGGATTAGTGGAGGAGCATCAATTATTACTAAAAAGAAAAAATATCAATTTCAATAATATGATTGATGACGATTTATTGGTAAATACCGATAAAGAAATGATTCGAATTGTATTGAGAAATTTAATAAGTAATGCAATAAAATTTACTCTACAAAACGGAACAATTTATATTATTGGAAAGCATTTTAATGAAGAAACAAAAATCATTATTCAAGACTCGGGTATAGGTATGACTGCAGAAACCATTCAAAAAGTATCTGCAAAGCAATACTATACCACTGCTGGAACTGCTTTAGAAAAAGGTAGTGGATTCGGCTTAATGTTGTGTAGCGATTTAATTAATCGAATGGGTGGAAAACTATCTATCGAGAGTGAATTAGGTAAAGGAAGTACATTTACAATTACACTTCACGATTAATGCTTTATTCGTCATTTTTATTTCCAGCACCAAATATCTGATCTACAGCACCACCTAACATTGGAAATTTTTCTTTAACAAATGTTGCAATTGTTTCAATTGCCTTTTGAGCTTGGGCAGCGTCTAAATTGGCTTCATTCATTAATTTATCTAAAAGTTCATTCATACAATATATAATTTACTAGTTAAGCTACTTTTAATGTACTCATCTTGCTCTTACTAAACATTTTTTCGGCATAAGCTAAATCAATGGTTAGTTTTTTAGTATCGGAATCTGGTATCTCAAACATTGAATCTGTAAGAATACTTTCACAGATACTTCTCAGTCCTCTTGCTCCTAATTTATACTCTAGTGCTTTTTTAACCATAAAATTCAATACTTCTTCTTCAATCACCAATTCAACACTTTCCATCTCAAACAACTGTGTATATTGTTTAATTAATGAATTTTTTGGCACTGTAAGAATACTCCTAAGTGTTTCCTCATCCAACGGATTTAAATAAGTAACTATCGGAAGTCTTCCTAACAACTCAGGAATTAATCCAAAACTTTTTAAATCTTGCGCATTAATAAATTGTAATAAGTTTTTTCTTTGATGTTCTTGCTCTTCTTTATTAATACTAAAGCCAATTGCATTGGTATTAACCCTTCTTGCAATTACTTTATCTATTCCATCAAAAGCACCACCACAAATAAATAATATATTTTTTGTGTCAACTTTAATCATTTTTTGATCTGGATGCTTTCTTCCTCCTTGAGGTGGAACCAAAACTTCTGTACCTTCTAGCATTTTTAATAATCCTTGCTGAACGCCTTCTCCACTTACATCCCTGGTAATGGAAGGGTTATCGCCTTTTCTGGCAATCTTATCTAGTTCATCTACATATACAATTCCTCTCTCTGCAGCAGCTACATCATAATTACAATTTTGTAATAATCTTGTAAGCATACTCTCTACATCTTCTCCAACATAACCTGCTTCAGTAAATACAGTGGCATCAACAATTGCAAAAGGCACATTCAATAAACGAGCAATTGTTTTAGCAAGTAAGGTTTTGCCCGTACCTGTTTCGCCCACCATGATAATATTGCTTTTCTCAATTTCTACATCTTCCGAAATCTGTTTGTAGTTAATTCTTTTAAAGTGATTGTAAACTGCTACACATAATATTTTCTTGGCGTCATCTTGACCAATTACATATTCATCCAGAAACTTTTTTATTTCCTGCGGTTTTCTAACATTTAATTTAAAATTGGAATTGTTATTACCAGAAGCATCTTTTTTACTATTTAGCTCTTGTTCAATAATTTCTAGAGCATGATCTACACAGTTCTCACAGATATGACCCTCCTGACCAGCTATCAAAATCTTAACCTCATCGCGACTTCTTCCGCAAAATGAGCAATGTAATATGGATGTTTTTGCCATGGTGCAAAGCTACAATAGTTCAGCGTAGCCAAACTTAATAATAATAAAAAATTGGTAAAATGCACTTAGTTAAAGCCTAAATCTGCTTTAAAATAGCATCTACGATGCCATAAGCAACCGCTTCATCTGCATCCATCCAATAATCACGATCAAAATCTTCCATTATTTGCTCGAAGGATTTTCCACAATTTTTTGCCAAAATGGTAGCCCCTAATTCTTTGGTTTTTTTAATTTGATTGGCTTGAATTTCTATATCTGCACTGGTTGCTTGAAAATATCCACCCAAACTTGGCTGATGAATCATTACCTCTCCATGCTGGTACACAAATCTTTTGCCTTTGGTTCCAGCACTTAATAAAATAGACCCCATGCTTGCAGCTAAACCCATACAAATAGTGCTTACCGGACTCTTTATCATTTGCATTGTATCATATATAACCATTCCGCTAGTTACAACACCTCCTGGACTATTAATAAACAACTTAATTTCTTCACCTGGTTTTTCTGCATCTAATACCAATAATTTACTTACTACATCTCTTGCAGATTTATCATCAACCACTCCCCATAGATAAACAGTTCTTTTTTCAAAAAACAACTTTTCCATTTTCTTCGTTAAGTAGCTACCCATTGGTTCTGGTTTAGCGTCTTTCTCCTCATGCTCATCATCATCATTATTGAGGTAAGGATTCATTAAATATGTTGACTCTATCATTTTCCCTTTTTTAATCGTTTATTAAATAATTAGCTATCCTTTCTTTTCTTTTCTTGGATTTGTTAACAAAACTTCATCTACTAAGCCATATTCTTTAGCCTCAGCAGCAGTCATCCAAAAATCGCGATCACTGTCTTTAGCAATTGTTTCTATTGCTTTATTAGTATGATTTGCCGTTATGGCATAAAGCTCTAACTTTAATTTTTTGATCTCTCGAGCTGTAATTTCTATATCTGTAGCTTGCCCACCAATACCACCACTTGGCTGATGCATCATAACTCTACTATGTTTTAATGCAGTTCTTTTTCCTTCAACCCCAGCACATAAAAGTATCTGACCCATACTCGCAGCAATACCAGTACATATGGTTGCTACATCTGGACCAATAAATTGCATGGTATCATATATTCCAAGACCAGCGTAAACACTGCCTCCCGGACTATTTATATACATCTGAATGTCTCTTGCTCGATCTGTACTTTCTAAAAACAACAATTGAGCGGTAACAATATTAGCTACATAATCATTAATCCCTTCTCCTAAAAAAATAATTCTATCCATCATCAGTCTACTAAAAACATCCATACTGGCTACGTTCATAGGACGTTCCTCAATAATATATGGAGTTAAACTTGTTACCTGACCGTTTGTTTTATAGTTATGCAAAACAGCACTACTAATTCCTTGATGCTTTACTGCGTATTTATCAAATTCTTTCCCAATATTCATAGTATAATTTTTCGCTTTGAAGATAAGTGTTTTGCTATATCAGTGGCATTTCTTATTCAAATTTTATGCAAATAGTTGATTTCCGCCAAAAGGACATACTTCTATATAAAAGTGTAGCAAAAATCACTACATGAAATATGGTGAAAAAACGAAGCGCCAAAAATGCCTTTTTTGCTAAGTTCGTATATAATAAATAGTTAAACTATGAACGAAAAAACCTTTCACATAGGCCTTTGTATGGCAGGAGCAGTATCTGCAGGTGCTTATACAGCAGGGGTAATGGATTTTCTCTTAGAAGCTTTGCAAGAATGGGAAAAATTAAGAGGCAATAAAGATGTTCCTTCCCATAGAGTAATCATATCTGTTATTGGGGGCGCTTCTGCAGGTGGTATGACGGGTATTGTAGCGGCATCAGCAGTAAACCAACCCTTTAAAACGGTTGAACTGCCATCAACTGCAGACCTTTTAAAAGAGCACCCCGAAAATAAATATTACCATAGTTGGGTAGATTTATTGGGAGATGATATGTTTCGATTAATGCTTGACCAACATGATATTCAAGAAAGTAAAAGAGTAGAATCATTAATGAACTCAAAATTTATTGATGATGTTGCACAAAAAGTAGTTAAAATAAATCCAGCTGAATGGGTTGAAACTCCTGCCTATATTGCTGATCAACTAAAGATTTTTACAACACTAACAAATTTAGAAGGGCTCAAATACAATATTTCTTTCAACAGTCAAGTGATGCAGAACAAGTACAATATGGCAGTTCATAATGATTATGCATGCTTTAATTTAAATACTACAAAATACAATAATGATGGATGGATGCCTTTGTGTTTTAAAACAAATACCAATACTTCAATTGCAAAAGATGCAGCAATGGCAACGGGGGCATTTCCGATTGGATTAAAATCTCGAATATTAAAAAGGACCAAAGAAACAATTACACAAAATCCATGGCTGAATCAAACAAAACTAACCGACCATATAAATGATACTAGTTTAGTTTATACTCAAAATGTAGATGGTGGATTGATTAATAACGAACCATTCGAAAAAGTTAAACAATTATTAAGCAAGATAACAAACCAATCATCAATAGAAGATCAAAATTCCTTTGATCTTTTTAAAAGTGCAGTTTTAATGATTGATCCATTTCCAAGTGAATTGCCTTCTACATTTAATATTAATCAACAATTGTTTCCCACTATTGGATATACATTAAATGCTATGACTCAACAAATGCGCGCTAAACCCGCTCCCTTAATTGATGCAATGTCTCCTTTAATGTCCGGTCAATTTCTTATTGCTCCAACAAGGCCCGTTTTATCTGGAGATGATATTGGTAAAAAAATTGAAGGTAGTAAGGCAATTGCCTGTGGGGCTTTTGATGGATTTAGTGGATTTATGAATAAAGAATTTAGGATACATGATTATTATTTAGGCAGGTACAATTGTGAAATGTTCCTTAGAAATTATTTTACAATTCCTGCAGCTAATTTAAAAAGCCATCCAATTTTTAGCAAAGGGTATGATGGGGTTGATTTAAAGAAATTTAAATCATTTCACAATGATTCCTACCAAATTATCCCGATTTTTAAACCAATAAAAGCAGGATATTTTCCGATGCCTGTTTTCAGTTCTGGAAATCATTGGCCAACTTTAACTACTGAAAAGTTGAATAGTTATGAACTTGCTATTAAAAAAAGAATTGAGCTTTTACTAATGTATGCATTTCCTATTAGTGGATTTTGGCGTGTGATAGTAATGATTGTAGCTAAGTTTTTTTTGAATAAAAAAATTACCAATTATTTAATCGGTTTTATTAAAAAAATGTTAGAAAAACATGCGCTCATAAAGAAAGATGAATCTAGTGTAAGAACATAAAAAAACCAGCACTAGGCTGGTTTTAATAAATTGAGTAATGAATTAGTGATGATGATTTTCTACCATCTTGGTAAAGTCTTCAACACTTATTGATTCATCTTTTGCAGTTACTTGTGATTCAATTACACCAAATAGCTTTTCAGCATTGATTCTGTGGTAACTATCCTCTACAAACTTTTTGTCTTGCATCATCCTATTTGCATAGTCGTCTATCCATTGTTGGTTGTCGCCAAGGGCTCCTAGTTGTCCGCCCATATAACTAAACAACTGCATTTTTGCAAAATTGCGGATGTCTTCAGGGAGTACTTCTATTTTATTATCTTGACTAAGTTTCGTACTAATTAAAGTCCACTTTAATTGATTTACAAAACTAGGGTATTCATTGCCCGCTTCTTCTTCAGTCTTTGGTTTTTCGCCACCAGTTTGTAGCCAACGCTTTAAGAAATTTTCTGGAAAATCCATCTTAACATGGTCTAACAGATGATGGTAAATTTGATCGTGAATTTGATTTTTTGCAGATTGATCATAGTATTTTGCAATCTCAGTTTTGATTTCATTTCTACAATCAGCTTCCGTTTTAATAGCATCAGTATTTGGGTAAGCAGCTAAGAAAAACTCATCATTCATTTCGGCCTTTTCTACCAATCCAACCTTTGTAATTAACATGTTAAAATAACGATTACCATCTTCTTTGGTTAACCCTAAATCGGCTAAAATTGTTTCAGCTTCTTTATCATCAAATGCAGTATTAATTTGTAAAAAAACAGTATCATTGTTTTTCTTTCCTATTAAGTTTTTTCTGAAGTCTTCTGCAAAATATTTTACTAAAACCGAATTATCTTTCTGAACCCCGTTTTCAATTACTGTTTGTTTTTCATCTGCTTCTGTAAATGTTACATTTAAAACATTTTCTTCTGTTGATACAGTTTCAGGTTCTGTCATTTTTCCAAAACGAGTCTGTAAACGAGCAACTTCTTCATCAATCATTTTATCGGTGATATCAATTACATATCGCTTTACATTTATGCCTTGAATGTTTAATTCAAAAGCAGGTTTTAAGCCAATTTCAAAAGAAAAAACATAATCTTCAGGCTTATTCACATCAAGTGCTCTAGCATCATTATCTAATGGTAGCGGTTGAGCAAAAATATCAATTGCTTCTTTGGCCATATATTGATTAAGCTCAGTTTCAACAGTACGAAGTACTTCGTCGGTAAAAACGTTTTGACCATACATCTTCTTTACCAAGCCTGCTGGAACCATTCCTTTTCTAAAGCCTGGAATATTAGCAGTTTTGGCATATTTCTTTAGACTAAGGTCAAAACCCTTGATATAATCGTCTTTTGTAACGGTAACGGTAAGCTTATCATTTAATAAGCCGATGTTTTCTCTTGTAATTGTAGCCATAACTATTTATTAAAAACTTAATTTTCGGGCTGCAAAGGTAGGGGTTTCACCTAAAAAAACCGCTCTAAAAGAGCGGTTTTGTGCGGATGATAGGGGTCGAACCTACATGCCTCGCGGCGCTAGATCCTAAGTCTAGTGCGTCTGCCAATTTCGCCACATCCGCAATGGAGGCGGCAAAAATAGGGTTTTTTACTAAAAACGAACAGTAAAAATGGTTCCAATACTAGGATCGCTATTGGCAGATATATTGCCTCCCCTATCTTCAATCTGATTTTTGATGAGGTATAGACCAATCCCTTTACTTTCAAAACCACTATGAAAGCTTTTTTGGAACTTAAATAATAGGTGTCCAAATTTAGTCATATCAA
>JAYVRC010000232.1:0-2174 GCA_043776615.1 Sphingobacteriia bacterium | reverse complement strand
CCCAAAAAAGTTCATGGGAACACCAAGGGGTAAACTTCCACTTGCTACTATATAACTTACTTCAGTTTGCTCACTCACATAATTTAAAACCGCTTTCCATTCTGTATCAGTTACCGCTGCACCTTCCATACCAAAACGATATTGCAATCTTTTTTCTTCATCAAAAACAATAAAGTTTTCTCTTGTTGCTTCTTTAATTGGCAAAGCAATAATATCCACTTCCTCATTCATCAACAACTCTTCTAATTTTTTTCCGGTATAACCTCCTGATAAAAAAACAGCCAATGAGTTTAACCCTAATTTATGTAAAGCCCTCGAAACATTCACACCGCCACCTCCTGGATCTACTTCCGAAGAAGTACAGCGCAACTTTTTTTCCGGAACTAACTGCGGTACTGTTATGCTTTTATCTAAAGAGGGATTAAGCGTGATGGTAATAATTTTTGGCACTATTTATTTATTAACTGCTGAAACAAATATCTCACGCAAAGCTGCTGGTAAAAATATGGAAGTTGGCACACTATTCATTATTTTTAAATCGATCAACAATGAACTCTCATTGTCTAAAAATTTTAATACATCAACCGCCTTATTATTTTTAAAAATATTAGCGAAAATTTTATCTGCACCTAATTTTTCAGCATGTAACACATTCAACAATACACTATCATACAATAATCCCTTTAGATTATTGAAAGATTTATTACTGGTAATAGGCTTACCTAATCGTAACGCTTCTATAATACCTGCTGTTCGTTTCTGAATAAATTTAAAAGCATATCCACTACTTGCTTTAGCTTGTCCGCCTGCAATACCAATGTAAATAACACTCCCTTCTTGCCTTTTAAATTTTGCATTGGTCATAGGAATAATACCATACTCTTCATGTTCAATTTGATAATTATTTATTCTTAAATCTTCGGTAATATACTTCTTCAACGCTTTATCATATTCATCTTGCTCTATCAGATTTTCGGTAAACAAAGTATATTCTACTAAAGCTTCTGTTGTAGATGTTGGAAGCACATACATGAATGTGGTGCCGTTATGTTGACTAACCCTAAAATCCATAAAAGTAGCTTTACTAGGATTAAAACTTGGCTGATCAGTTTTTATCATCCACCCTTTAAAGTGCTGTTGAAAATAAAATTGCTTACTGGAAATTTTTATTGGTTCAAATAAAATACTATTGAATACTTTATCAGCATAAATTATTCGATCATTTAATTCAACTTTAGCAGTATTTGTTTTAGGAATATTTTTGATTGAAATTACTGAAGCATTAATCCAGTGAATATTGGAACATCGATTTGCCTTTTCAATTACAAATTGATAGAAATCTATTCCACGAATCATTTTATACACATAAGGATCAATAAAGATTTGATCAGAATAGTTTGAAGAATAAAAATCTAATTCAGTCCATTGATGGTGAACAATGGGTTCAAAAATGTCAGCCTTTTTTTCCCAAAAACACCAGGTTCTATCATTGCTATTTTTAAAGGATGATTCAATTACTGCTATTTTTTTATTGGTAAAAAATGGATCATTCATTATCCTCATTAATAAACTAAGCCCCGCACATCCTGCTCCTGCAATAATATAGTCGTAGTTCTTTTCCAATTAATTAAACTGCCTTCAGTTTTTCATCTCGCTTAATTTTATCCCAATACTGTTTAGCAACTATAAGCATTCCAAAACTTTCACCCTCTTCTTTATTAAAGTGCTTATGATGCATTTTATGGGCCCATCTTATTGCACGAATGTATCTATTATTAGATCGAGTAAATAATTTAAACCGTTGATGTATGATTATTTCATGTACCACAAAATAAGCAAAACCATACATGGCTATACCAGCTCCAGTACTTACCACCCAATAATTTTGGTTCATACTTCCCAGCATAATACACAACCAACTCGGAATAGCAAATATGATAAAGAACGCATCATTTTTTTCGAAAAATCCATTTCCTTTCTGATGATGGTCTTTGTGGAGATACCACAAAAATCCATGCATTACATAACGATGAGTAAGCCATGTAATTCCTTCCATTATACAAAAGACTAAAAGCGTCAACAATATGTATTTCATTTTATAAAAATATACGTAAGGTTAAAAAAAATAGTGTTTGAATAATTAACAAATGTACAGCGAAATCGTTGCGTTTCGG
>JAYVRC010000231.1:0-8403 GCA_043776615.1 Sphingobacteriia bacterium | reverse complement strand
CCTTTTCAATACTCCTTTTTATTTCAGAATGACCTCAAAATCTGTTAGTGGATTTAACAGTGGATTCAGTAACATTTTCAAGTCAATCATTTATGCTCCCAGCAAGCTATTATTACCAACCGACAAAACCACAAAAACCGATACCAGTTTACGATTTACATGGTCAAAAGTACCTAATGCAACTATTTACAGAATTCAGATAGCAAACGACAGTCTATTTTCCTCCTTATTTAAAACACAAACTCTCACTGACACTATTTTATTAGTCAGTGCCCTAAGCTATAATAAAACATATTATTGGAGGATTAGAACGGAAGACTCTGTAAGAAGCAGTAGATGGGCTGATTTTTCTTCATTTCAAACAAAGGTACCTGTGCCGGAAATAAGTTCAATTGCAAGTTCAAATAGTAAGATTGATTTGCAATTCACACTATTATCCACTTTAAATATCAGGAAAATAAATATTTACAGAGATACAGCTTTACTGCCATTAATATTAAAAGACACAGCACTTGTGTCAAAATTGACTTATTCGGATTCCGTTGCCAATCAGATAAAATACTATTATAGAATAACGTCTGTTAATATGCAGAATGTTGAAAGTGATTTCAGTAATACTGTTAGTGGTGTTGGATTAATTAGTCCTATTTTAGATTCTCCACTTACTAATGCAACCAGAATTATATTACTACCAACTTTTGGATGGAAAAGCAATTCTTTTGCTTCGAAATATCAATGTCAACTTGATACCAGTAATCTATTTACATCACCCTTAAAAAGAGATTCAACAGTAAGTAGCAATAAGTTATCTACTGTACTAACGCTTTTAAGTAACACTAATTACTACTGGCGCGTAAGAAGTGGCGATAACAATGGATGGAGTGATTGGAGTAATAGTTTTAAATTTCAGACTTTAATTTTGCCGGTTCAATTGGCAACTATTGCTGCTGGCAACAAGCGGGATACATTAAAGTGGATAAAAACAACTGATGGGTTAATTAAATCCTATAGAATCTACAGAGACACAATTCCTGTTCCATTTATAGTACTAAATAGCGTAGCAGGTAATAGTCTAACCTTTATTGACACCTCTTCACTTGCTTTAGATAAAAAATACTATTACAGTATAAGATCAATCAACAATGACAATGTTGAAAGTGAAATGAGTAATATTCAATCTGTAACCCCTTTTAACCGAAAACCATTTCCGGCGCCGTTATTAAGCAAGACATTTGACAATACCGGAGAATTCAATACAGTAAGAGTTATTTATAGTGCATCAGGTAGTAAGGACTTAGATGGGACTATTACTGGATATAAATGGTATGTAAATGACTCTTTAGTAAATCAGAGTGATACAATTTTAATTTATTATTACAAGCAGGGATTAAATGATATCAGGTTAGAAATTACAGATAATGATGGAGCTGTTAGTGTCAGCACCGCTCAGGTAAAAATGAGCGCATTTGTTAAGAAATTCGCTGGAGGTATTTTGGGAGGGATAACAGCCCTTAATGATGGCACTTTGTATACAGCAGATTCTACTTATGATGGTGCAAAAGGCGCTTCAGTTTATAAAATTGATAGAACGGGAAATACTGTTTACCAGTTAATTGTTAGCTCAAAGATATTTACTACGCCTTCAGTTTCTTCAGACTCATCGGTTTTTATAACAAGCGGAAGTTCCTTAAATGGGTTTAATACATCAGGTGCGCCTTTATGGTCTACCATTCCATTGGGAGGTCTTTCACTAGTCACGCCTACAATTGATTCAGTTCAAAAAAGGTTATATGTTGGTGTTTCTAACGGTAATTTCTTTGCGATTGATTATTCTACAGGAAAAGTAATTTGGAATGTTATTTGCGATGCTCCTATTAATTCTTCCGCCATTATAACAGCAGATAGGAAACTAGTATTCGCAAGTGATAATGGCACTTTATATGGCTTTGACCTAAGAACAATTAGCGGCCAACCAACAGCTAATTGGAAATACACAGTTCCAGAAAAAATTTCAAAATCTCCAGCAGTTGATTCGTTAAATTATCTCTACTTCGGAACCGTTTCAGGCAAATTAATGAAGCTGAAACTAGATACAAATGGTATAGTTAAGACCATATGGTCAACCTCACTTGATACTTCGATTCAATCTAGTCCCGTTATAGATTCAAAAGGATTTATTTATACAGGTACATCAGGTGGAAAATTATATAAATTGAATCCAGATAATGGCAAAGTGATATGGTATTACACTTCAAAAGGGGCTATCAAATCAACGCCTACAATTTCTGATTATGGCAATATATATGTTGCAGATAAGCTTGGCTATATAACCAGCCTATCGGAAGATGGAATTGTTAACTGGAAATACCAAGATTCAAGTGCCATAAGTTCAAACCTTCTATGGTTGAATAATATGACTTATGTTGGAACTGAAGGAGGTAGATTAATCGGATTCTATGACAATCCTAACTCAAATACTGTAAATACAACTCTGGGATATAACTTACACAAATCAAGTAACATATCTCATATTAGTAGTTTGGCAAGTGTAAATATTATCAACAACTTTAATAACCTTGCGAAGCTAATTGATGCTATCTATCTCTCTCCACCTTCTGTTATAGATGCTAGTATACCAGTTTGGGGAACATTTCAAGGAAATGCCAGAAGAACTGGTAGTAAAACAATAGATTGCCCAGATAAGCCAACAGTAACAGTTATTGGTAATACAATTATTTGTACTGGAGATAGCCTGCAAATGACAACCAGCGCAGCTAATAAGTTCAATTGGATATACAATGGAACTATCCTAATTAATTATCCAAACGCAACAAGAATAAATGTATCCCAATCTGGAAAATATGCGGTTATAGCATTTGGAAATAAGGGCTGTTCCGTTACATCTGACACAGTACTTGTTGAGGCAAAAAATTCACCAGTTAAAGCAGTAATTAATTCATTAGCAAGCGATGCTACAATCTGCTTTAGAGATTCCACAATACTGAAAAGTAGTAACTATTATGACAAATACATATGGAGTACGGGAGATACTCTGCAAAGCATAAAAGTCACTAGTTCGAATAAGATTTCATTGAAAGGTCTTTCAAATGGATCTCCGTGTTATTCATTATTATCAAGCCAAGTAACGGTTATCAATAATAAAAATGTAATTCCTTCCATATCTCAGGGAACTACTAGCTCGTTAATAAGCACTACATCTTCTTATTATAAGTGGTTTTTGAATAATCTTCCTTCTGTTGGTGTAAATGGGTCTATTTATTTAAACCCAACACAAGGAATTTACCGAGTAGAGACGAGTCTTGATAATTATTGTTGGGACTCTTCACAGGATTATGCGGTCATAGTAAACAATAACCCTCTTTTAAATGATACCGTTACTCTTACTACTTACCCAAATCCATCACCTGGTTCATTCAATATTCTGGCAAAGTTTCAAAGAGTTACCAATGTTGTTACTAAAATACTAATAACTGACATCTCAGCAAAGGTTGTTTATCAGTCACAAAAGCTACTTTTTTTTAGTAACACGATTCTGATACCAATAAATCTTGGCACTTTGAAAGGCACTTTTGTTGTCAATATGGATATAAATGGAAGTGTAAAAACAGTTATTGTAATTGTTAACTAACCTTAATTCGGAGCTCTATGTCAAATTATAGATATAAATTATTCTCCTTTAAAATAATCATTTTTATAGCTCTCACTTGTTTTACTCAGGGCTGCTCAAAATCAGATAGTCCTACGGCAGTTGCTGCTGTACCTCCTGATGCACCCACATTAGTCACAGGAGTAGCTGGAAATACTCAAGCAATAATTAGTTTTACAGCCCCTACCAATACAGGTGGAGCTCCCATTATAAATTATATTGTTACTTCTATACCAGGAAATTTGACTGCTTCGGGACTGAAAAGCCCTATTACTATAACAGGATTAACAAATGGAACGTCATATACTTTTACAGTAATTGCAACCAATAGTGCAGGTATTGGAGCCACAAGTTCAACTTCAAATACAATAATACCGACGGCTGGAACAGTCGTTTCTTCTAAAAGCTGTTCAGTTACTAGTATGAGTAGGTTTAATGCGGGAAATAATAAAAGCGACTATGCAATGACAGTTTTTTATGATTTTGTAAACAGACCGGTGAGAATGATCTTATATGATAGTCTCAGAAAAGTAAAAGAATATGAGGCGTCGTTTGTTTATCAGTCGGATGCCATTAAAATAGATCAGTATCAGTTCTTTAAAATTGATCCAACCACTCAACAAATCAGAACATTTATTACTAAGTCTGATCTATCAAATCCGAAATCTGATGACTACATTTATGAATACCAATACAATGATTCTGGTTATTTAATTGTAAAATATATATATATAAATGGATCATCAAACCCTGTTTATAAAACAACTTATTCTTATGATAATAATAATTTACTAACATCATGCTTGATGATTCTTGCTTCATCAAATATTAAAATACTTGAAAGTACTATTTCATATGAAGCCAGCCAATCAATAAAAAGCTTCATTTATACGTTCCCTGATGGTTTTGAGAGTTATATATACTCTCCAATATTTAATTATGGTAAGAAAATGAAATACCCCTTAAAGACAATGATCACTAAAATCTATGATCTAAACGGTAATAAATTACTCGATACCTGGAGTAGCAATTTTTCCGGATATACCTATTCTGCCGATGGATATGTACTAACAGGTGTTCATTCTGGCGATCTCCAGCAAGGTTTTGGGTTATTCTATGGCAAAACTTCTTTTAGTTATTTATGTCAATAATAAAGCAGATTTACAATAGGAGAATGACACAATAATTCAAATAAAACCATAATTGATAAAGATTTCCCAATGGGTACTTTAAAATTTAGGGGATAGCAAAAAAGCTAGCAATTTCATTATCTTTAATAAGTAATTAAGGCAATTAGAGGTACTTTTTAGCTTATAAAGTGTTGTAAATCAGGGATTCATAACCCTGAGGTCACGAGTTCAAATCTCGTTCTCGCTACAAAAGCACATTTTAACCCTTGAAACAGATGTTTTGAGGGTTTTTTTGTGCCTTTTTCCTCCATAATTCTCCTTTTTTCCACTTCAATCGGTAACAAAAGGAAGTTTCATTGACCAAAAAGGAAATGAATCCTGAATTCGTTAAAGCCTTATCTGCACTGCATTTCAGTGCTGTTAGATTCAACTCCCTCAGGGCTACAAAAAAGTGTTACCGAATTACTATTCACAACTAAAAATCAAGGTTTATGAAGATATTATACTGGTATTACAAATCACGGATGAATAAAAAAGGTGTAGCCCCAATACGAATGAGAATTACAATCGATGGAGAAAGAGCAGACCTTACAACTGGCATTGAAATACAGGAAGAAAAATGGGACACAGAAGAACAAAGGGTTAAGGGGATTGACGAGTTAACCAATGAATATAACAATACCCTAATTACCCTACGAACACTGGCATGGGAGTGCTACAACCATAATCGGAGAAATAGTTATCCCAATAATGCTGAAATTATTAAATCCTATATTCTGGCAAAGGATAAACCTAACTATACTTTAGTTGATGCTCTGGACTATCAGATAGCAAACCTGAAAGCAAGAGTAGGTAATGATGTAGCAGCCTTAACCGTAAAGAAGTATGAAACGATTAAACGTAAAATTCTGGATTACCTAAATAAAAGGCTAAAACGTAAGGACTTCCTACTCAATGAGCTTTCAAATAAATTTATTTTTGATTTCGACAATTACCTACGAACTGAAGGAAAATTAGGTCATAATGCAGTTGCTAAGAATATGCAGCAATTCCGGAGAGTTATAAAAGTGGCAGTTCAAAATGAATGGATTCCCAAAGACCCATTTACAAACTACCGATGTTCACCTAAGGAAACCGAAAGAGGGTTTCTCTCTATCGAAGAAGTTCAATCTTTGGAGGCTATTACACTTACTGGACGTCTTGATAAAGTGAGAGATTTATTTCTTTTCTGTTGTTATACTGGGCTTGCTTATGCTGATGTATCAAAGCTAAATGAACAACACTTAATGAATGGAGAAGATGGGAATACCCTTCTGGGAATCTAAGACCTTCCAGAGCAGATGAACTTTTGACAGCCAAAATAAAGGAAGCTTGTAAGTACATGGACATGCAACTATCAGACCAAATTGTATCAGCTAATACAGGGGAATATTTCAGTTTTGCTGATGAGGGTCTGGTTTAACCAAATTGGGTATAAATTTATAAAACAATAATTTAAAAATTCATACTTAATCCTATCAACTAAATGACAAACTCTTTTGAAGAATCTTTTGAAAATGATTTCAATTTTGATTTGAAAAAGTATATTGAAAAGTATGGACTTTATTATTCAGAACTTCAATTAAATTATGAGGAATCAAAAGACCTGTTAAAACATATACATATTCCATTAAAACAAATGAATGACGGAAGTGATATTGAATTTCATTTTGAATTTTATAATAAAAGAATATTTCTATCAAATGGGAAAACTATTATTCCGTGTAGTTCAATAATAAAAACAGTGCATGGTAATTATTTAATAACTCCATACATTATTCCATCCGGCAATAAGGATATCTACTTAAATACATTTTATTTTGATGAAAGGGTTATACAATTAATACATAACCTTGTTTTCTATATCAATCTTGTAAAGAGTTTAACCGATATTGAAACTAAAAATAAATTCATTATAGAATTAAATAAATTTTGGATAAAAAGTGAGGAAGATTCTGATAAAAGTAAAATTATAAGAATTGTTATTGAAGGATATTCTGAATTAGAAAATAGACTTAAGTTATTTATACTTTTAGATTGTTTAGGTTTTTTTTCGATGTTGATTTTATATAAACTAAACTATATAGAGTTTGAAAGAGATAAATTTTTTGAAATATTTTTTGATGAATATAAAGAGATTAGATTTAATATAAATTTTAGTTTTTCAAAATTCACTTTAAATATCACATCGTTAAATGATTTTGTATTATTTGTAAAAAATAAACTTGGTTTTAAAGAAGTTTTGTTAGAATTCTTTGAAATTGATTGTTTTTTAAAAGGAGTAACAGAGATTACCCCAACTACAACACAGACTATTTATGAATTAATTTGTAAGATTGATAAGGGGATTGATTCAAACTTCCCATCCTATGAACAATGGTTAAACAGTGAAAATAGATATGGGAACTACACAGTTTTAAGAAACCTTGATAAACTTACAAACTCTATTAACTTTAAAAATATACAATATCGTAATACGCCGAAAGAAGTTAAAGAAAAACATCTTTTTGTTCAGAAATATTGTCAAAAAATAAATAATAAATTACGGGTCGTTGAAAATGAATATAGAATTGAAAAGGGATACAATATCGTAGGTTCCTTAATAAGTGAAACTATATTGTATAAAAAGATTAAGGAATATTTTATTAATTATAATGTTGTTTCTCAAGGTTCTCCAAATTGGTTGAAACCACAAAGATTAGATGTTTATTTCCCTGATTTTAATATTGGGATTGAATATCAAGGAGACCAACATTTTAGACCTGTTGATTATTTTGGAGGAGAAGAAGGTTTCAGAAAGACTATTGAACGAGATATAAAAAAACGAAATCTCTGTCGAAGAAATGGATGTGTCTTGATAGAGGTTTTACCTTCTTATAACTTTGATAACCTCGTTAATGAAATTGCTATGAGTATTGAAAAAATTAAAAAAACATAAATGACAAGTATAAATAAAAATGAAAATCAAAAAAAATATAGTTCAGCTATTTGATAATTAATTATCCCAGTTTCAGTTCCATCTTCCTGTATAATCACAAAAGTCAATTAGATAAGCTTTAGCAGCTTGTAATTCCTTTAAAGAATAGGTAGGTTTATATCCTCTCAACCTATCATCGGTAGATAGTTCCAATTGCTTATGGAATGCTTTGCAAATAATCTGTGGGCTTATTGATTGTTTATAGTCTAATCCTAATACATCGTAATACTTCACCAGAAGGCTTTGGTTGGCTTCTTTGCCATTAGTTACATATATAAACCTCTTGTTACTACTGCTATCAAACCCCATTTTACTACTACTTTCAATGTAAGTATACAAGCCTCTTAAGAGCAGAATAGCTAAAGAAAGTAGGGTGTAATTCACTTAATGAGTTTCAAACAAAGGTAGATATTCCTCACAATTATTCAGTCAACTAATTCCCTAAGAGAATGGCTGACTGACTACTTTATTTATCACCTCAAAAAAATTACTATGAAATGGAGATTTACTATCCACATGCAGGATGATGATATGGAGGATGATAGCCTGACCCTAACAGGTCAGATACTTCATCGTTCAGACAAAGCAGA
>JAYVRC010000230.1:0-2180 GCA_043776615.1 Sphingobacteriia bacterium | reverse complement strand
CTTCTACAGAAACGCCGAGTTTCTTTTTAGAAGTTGCCACACCTACTCCTGTTACTACTACTTCATTTAAAGCTCTAGTATCTGTGTTGAGCTTAACCAATAAATTGGTTGCATTTGCAGCTACTTCTAGGTTTTCGAAACCTATTGTAGAAACAATCAGGGTAGCACCTGATTTTACTTTAATAGAAAAATTACCGTTTGCATCGGCACTTACACCATTTTTGGTGCTTTTCTCTAATATAGAGGCTCCAGCTAGAGCATTCCCTTTGTCATCTACTACTTTTCCAGTAATAGTGGTAGTTTGGGCAAAACCTGTCGCTAATACGAATAGGAATGCGCAAAAACTCATCAGCAGTTTTTTTCTCATGTTGTTAATTTTAGGTAAATAGAACCATTAATCAGCCTATTTGACCACTCAAATATCCTAATAGCTGCCTTCAATCCATAACATTTTGTTAATTTTAATGTTTTTTTAATGTTTTTAGTTAATTAGGAAATTAAACCTTACAATAAATTGGTCAAAAAAAAGCCCCGGTTCAAATAGATTGACCGGGGCTCAAATATTAATGTAACTTATTTAGTATCCTGCATTCTGAACCAGGTTTTTGTTTACATCTGTTTCTCTTCTTGGGATAGGAAAAATTAACTTAGGATCATTCCATGCAAGCGTGCCTACTGGAGTTTGTAAGCGTTTAGCTTCAATTAAGTTGTGTCCTTCAAAAGCCAACTCAAGTGATCTTTCTTTGGTAATATCTGCTAAAGTTACAAGTAGCAAAGAAGCCAATCCCACTCGATTACGTATCCTATTGACATCAGCTACAGGAGTTGCTCCAACAATAGTTCCTAAACGTTGATTACATTCTGCGCGAGTAAGGAACATTTCTGCTAAGCGAATAACACATACATCACCAAAACGATCTAAGTGTTTCATAGTGTAGTTATTACCTCCACTTAAAATAAAATATCCCTTTCTAAAATCACCATTCTCATATGCTGCAATATGTGATGGTTTAATTTTACAATCACTTCTTCCTGCAGTTCCAGGAATACTACCGATTGTTCTTCCAAAATAAGTATTCTGAGCATTGATACCATCTTGTGTAGTTACTTTTAAAGTGAATAAATATTCTGCTGGAGTGGCTCCACCATTATTAAGAAAAGTAAACCATAGGCTACCAAAGTTAGGAGCTAATGATTTTCCGCTACCAGTAATAACACGATTGGCAGCATCTCTTGCTCCTGCATAATCTTTAAGCATTAAGTATACACGGCTTAATTGAGCAGCTGCAGCCCATTTGCTCACATAGTTACCATTAGAAGTTGGTAATAACGACTCTGCTTTAATAAGATCAGCAACTACCTGATCGTAAACTGCTTTTACAGTTGCTCTTGATGGATAGTTTGCGTCTGTAACATTACCAGTTGGAGTTAACACCAAAGGAACACCAGGGTTAGTTGCATAATCGCCATCACCTACAAACTTTGCATATAATCTTACCAATTCAAAGTACATCGAAGCTCTTAACGTTAACGCTTCACCCTCAACAGAGTTTCTTTTTGCAGTAGAAGAAGTTACTTTACTTACTGCAGAAAGAACATTGTTACATCTATTGATGGTATTGTAAGCCGCAACCCAAGTACCTGTAGCATTTCCATTATCAGCAACCATTTGAGTTTGATAGGCATCAGATAAGCCGGCAAAAGTTCCAGTGAAATTGATATTGGTAGAATTACCAATCAGGTCATTTAGCACCATTATATCTCCACCATATACTCCAGTAGCTTGTGCACCATCATAGGCGCCAACCAATGTTACCAAAACATCTCCTTCAGTGTTTAACGCTAAATTATCAGCGATACTAGAAGTTGGGTTAATTTCATCTAGTCTCTTCTCGCAACTTACTATCGCAAGAACACCTACAAGCAAAGCTGCTTTAAAGTAATTTCTTATGTTGTTGTTTAATATTTTCATGTTAGTCATTATTAGTTGATTAAAAACTTACGTTCAATCCAAACAGAATAGTTCTTGGTTGAGGTGAGGTATAGAAATCGTTTCCTTTTGCAATATTTGAGTCAAACGAGTCGGCATTAACCTCAGGATCCCAATAAGTGTATTTAGTAAACGTTAACAAGTTTTGAGCAGAAACATAAAGTCTCAATTTCTCTATCTTAAATTTAGC
>JAYVRC010000229.1:0-2188 GCA_043776615.1 Sphingobacteriia bacterium | reverse complement strand
TTTTAGCAGCTGCTTTCTTTTTTGGAGCGGCTTTTTTTGGAGCGACTTTTTTCGCTGCTTTCTTTTTACTTGCTTTTGCCATGATGGTATTAGTTTGTGTATTATTGTTTAGAATAAAAGTAAGTTAGAATATTATTTTTAATATATAGTGTTTATCTGTATTTTTTATTTGTGATTTTTTTAAAATTATTTCTTTTTTGATTGTTCGTATCCATTTTTTATCAACCATTGTAAAACCTTTTCTCGTTGATCGCCTTGTACAATTGCTTCTCCATCTTTTGCGCTACCACCCGTTCCACAAAAGTTTCTCAAATTTTTAGCCAATAAATCGAGGTCAATTTCTGTTCCCTTAAATCCAGTAATTAAGGTTACTGTTTTTCCGCCACGCTGTTTTTTATCTATTTGAACCAATAATTTTTGTTGTGTTGGAGTAGCTGTTTCAATTTCGCTTTTATTTTCGGGAGTGAATTTAAAATTGGGGTCAGTGCTGTACACAAATCCTTGCAAGTCGGCTTTGTTTTTTTTACTCATATTTAAGTTTTGATAAATATTATGAAGCAATTTCAGCTTTCAAGCTCAAATCAATACTTTGGGCTTGATGAATTAGTCCTCCAACACTCACATAATCTACACCAGTTGCAGCATACGATTCAATGGTATTTAAATTTATTCCACCACTGGCTTCTGTTTCAAAAGTTCCATCAATAATGACTAGTGCTTCCTTTATTTGATTTGGGGTAAAATTATCGAGCATTATTCTGAATACTTTACCCTTACTGGTTTCACAAACTATTTTTACATCATTGATTGACCTAGTTTCTACTTCAATTTTTAAGGGAGAAGTTAGGTTCTGTGAATAAGCATAGGCTTTTTCAATGGCTTTTGCTATACCACCACAATAATCGATATGATTATCTTTGAGCATAATCATATCGAATAAACCAAATCGATGATTTATGCCACCCCCTATTTTTACCGCTTCTTTTTCTAAAAGTCTAAAATTCGGAGTTGTTTTTCTTGTATCCAATAATTTGGTATGGTAACCGGCAAGTTTATCTGTGTATTTTCTGGTAAGAGTTGCAATTCCACTCATTCTTTGCATACAATTGAGTACAAGCCTTTCTGCTTTTAATATTGTATGTACAGAAGCGGCAACTTCAAATGCTAACTCCCCTTGGTTAACAAAAACCCCATCGCTTTTAAGTGCAATAAACCTTGAATTGGGCTCTAGTTGATTGAATATTTTTTCAGCTACTACAACACCAGCAAGTACTCCTGCCTCTTTAATTTTTAGAATGGCTTTACCCTGTTGAGATTTTGGAATACAACTTAGTGTGGAATGATCTCCTTCCCCTATATCTTCTTGCATAGCCAATTGTACCAGCTTATGTAATGCTTCTTCAAATTCCATTAACTAATGCGTATAGTGATGATTTCGGATTTACCATTTTTCTGTTTTAATTGAATAGTAATATTATAGCTTTTATTGGCAGAAGTAAGTTTACCAATTAAGTAAGCCAAAGTACCTTTTCCTCCTTCAGAAACCTTATCAAATCCTTTTATGCCGTTTTCGCTATAAAATGATTTCAATGCAATTGTAGCCTGATTTTTGCTCATATTTTTTACTTCGTCTTTATCCAGTAATTTCAGGTCAATAAATTCATCGAAGTATTGAGCTAGAACCTCAATGTTAGCAGATTTTAACGAGTTAATAATTGCTTCATTTTCAGTTTGAGCATGAGCTGCGGAGCCACCAACTAAAAACAACAACCAAATCAATATTTTTTTCATAAAAAAGTTTTCATTTGTATACTTGCGAAAAACATGCCAAATTTGAATAAATAGCAGATATTGTTAAAAGTACGGCAAAACCCTAATTTATTAACTTTTAGTATAAAACAAAACAATGAGTAAGAGAGCAATTTTAATAATAATGGATGGTTGGGGGCTAGGTAAAGTGAAGTCGGCAGATGCCATTCAAAATGCTTCAGTACCATTTGTAAGTTCATTATATAGTAAATATCCGAATACTACTTTAATTACTTGTGGCGAAGAAGTTGGTTTGCCAGAAGGTCAAATGGGCAATAGTGAAGTAGGACACCTGAATTTAGGTGCGGGTAAGATAGTATATCAAGAATTGCAAAGAATAAATGTAGCTGTTAAAACTGGAGAATTTGCTCAGAATGAA
>JAYVRC010000228.1:0-2194 GCA_043776615.1 Sphingobacteriia bacterium | reverse complement strand
CTTCATTTTTTGCACCTTGAGGAATAATAGATCCACTTAATTTTTTTCCTCCAATTACTTCAAAACTACTCATATAATTTAGTCATTAAGGCATTATGGCATTTGTGATCTAAGTTAAATAAAAAAGCACCAGTAAAACTGATGCTCTTTAATATCATTCATTCTGAAAAAATTAATATCTTTTTTTAAATCCACCGCCATTGTTTCTATTTCCTGATCCACTACTTCTTGGATCATTATTTCTTGGTCCACCTGGCACATTACCATTTCTATTATTATTTCTTGGTCCACTATTTCTTTGATCGTTATTTCTAGGGCCGTTATTCGGACGATTGTTTCTTGCTCCAAAATTCTGCTGCCATCTACCACCACTTCGAGCAGGTGGGTAATCATCACTCACAAAATTCTGATTGCGATGTTTAATATATGGCGTGTTACTAAACTCTAATTGTCCGCCTGTTATGCTATTTAATTCAGATCTTATTGCATCATCATGTACCAATTCTTTATGCCAGTTGCTGTACGATAATTTCATGTAATAAGCTATAGCATTAGCAAATCCTACTTTTTTCTCAGGATCTTCTTCCTTCAAAGCTTTATCTATTACCACTTCTAAATTTTTGCCCAAGTGCGCATATTTAGGATGACGCTTTGGGTAAGGAAGTGGATCTGGTTTTAGTTTGTACGTTTCTTTTGTTGGGATAGGATAGGGGCTATCAACATCTAGTTTAAAATTGCTGATGAAAAAAAGATGATCCCATAATTTATGCCTAAAATCTTCAACGTTCTTTAAGTGTGGGTTTAAAAAGCCCATCAATTCAATAACAGCCTGTGCTTGTTGTTGACGTTTTTCTTTGTCCTCAATGGTAAGTACATATTCCACCATTTTTTGAACGTGGCGGCCATATTCCTTCATCCCTAAGTAGTTCCTGCTAGTATTATAATCCATGTAAAATTGCTTATGCAACAACAAATATAAGCATTGTAGGGTGCTTCAAATCATTTTTCATCCAACGGAATCTAGTTTTTATCTTCGCAGCATGGAACAGTTGTTGAAACAAATTGAGCGATACAAAGAAGAAATTGAGGCTTTTGCAGCTGCTGGGGTGGATGAAGTGGAGCAATTTCGTATAAAATGGCTTGGTACCAAGGGTTTGGTGAAAGCAATCATGGGCGAAATGAAAAATGTGCCCAATGAACAAAAAAAATCTTTCGGTCTATTGCTTAATGAGTTTAAACTGATTGCAGAAACAAAATTAAATGAATTGCAAGCACTTGTGAGCGATTCCAGATTCCAGATTCCAGATTCCAGTTTAGATTATTCACTACCTGGCGATCCAGTTGCTGTTGGCAGTAGGCATCCGCTTACTCTTGTGAAGAATGAAATGGTAGGCATATTTAAAAGATTAGGATTTGCAGTTGCAGAAGGACCGGAAATAGAAGACGACTGGCACAATTTCGGCGCAATGAATTTGCCAGAAGATCATCCTGCACGCGATATGCAGGACACGTTTTACATTAATAAACCAGAAGATGGTAATGGTCCAACTTGGTTGTTAAGAACACATACAAGTAGTGTACAAGCAAGGGTGATGGAGCATCAAAAACCTCCAATTAGAGTAATTTGTCCGGGTAGAGTTTATAGAAACGAAACCATTAGCGCAAGAGCACATTGTTTTTTTCATCAGGTAGAAGGGTTATATATTGATGAAAATGTAAGCTTTGCAGATCTCAAACAAACCCTGTATTTCTTTGTCCAAGAAATGTTTGGAAAAGAGGTGAAAGTAAGGTTTAGACCGAGTTATTTTCCGTTTACAGAGCCAAGTGCCGAGATGGATATAAGTTGTTTAATCTGTGAAGGAAAAGGATGCAATATTTGCAAACACACTGGCTGGGTAGAAATTTTAGGAAGCGGAATGGTGCATCCTAAAGTATTAGAAAATTTTGGTATAGATGCTAATAAGTATACTGGTTTTGCTTTTGGTATGGGAGTAGAAAGAATTACCCAATTAAAATACCAAGTAAATGATTTGAGATTGTATTCACAAAATGATGTGCGTTTTTTGAAACAATTTACTGGAGTTGTTTAATAATGCTTTGAATAAGGTTAATAATCATGCACAATTAAAGGGGTTTAGTTTTAATCAATTATATTGTGAATCTCTAAATATTAAATGATGCTTGCAATATTGCT
>JAYVRC010000227.1:0-2197 GCA_043776615.1 Sphingobacteriia bacterium | reverse complement strand
TTCTAAAAACCATAGGCAATTAAACCAATTACTAAGTTCTCAAACTTATAGGCTTTACCAAATTGTGTTAATGCTTTTTTCTGTGAAGTTTCATTCTCTAACAAAGCATCCATAAAAATTTGCATGGTTTTAATATCAACCGAAGGAATGCCCCCTTTTGTAATGGCAGACCTGCAAAATGAAGCTAGCATTGATTCCCAAGCACTATTAAATAATGAAGGAGTTACAAAAATTTCAGTCCCTAAAATTCGATTTCCTGATACCGCTAAAAACCCTGCAAAGGCACTATCTGTTTTGGCTAACTGTGAATTAAAATAATTTTTATACGCCGAATCTACCTTACCAATATTTCTATCTAATTGCAAATATTGAGTTGTACTAGATTTAATTTTTTGCTCATTCAAATTTTGGGCAATTGCCTTCCATATTTCTGCTTGCTTCTGAGATAAATCCAATGTTTTACGCAAATCCATATCCATATTTCCACTATGTGAAAAAGTTTTTGGCTTCTTGCTCCACCTTCTTTCTTCAATGCAATACACTGTTAAATATTGCTCTTCTTTTCCGGGTGGAATTAACTTGGTTTCACCTATAACACGATCCTGCTTCCCCCCTTCTAATAACTCGCCTGAATTAATTAAAATGGTTTTACTAGAATTATTTTCAATACTTAAAATATGAACATCTGCATCACCCTTTGCTACAAATTCCTTAACCTTAACTTTTCCGGTTTTCATTCCCTCAGCCAATGTGATATATTGATTAGGTATCATTTGCCGATAAAAGCCAATATTCCCCTGCCCTTTAAATCTGATTGGTATGATTTGAAGGTTTTGGTAGGTCCATGCAGAGTCGTAATCAACCCAAACCTGCTGATAAGTAAGCTGAGCGCTAGCAAATTTGACCATTAACACCAAGAAAAAGAGGGTGATCAACCTTTTCATACTACTCAATGTAGGAATTTTATACATATCATTATTATAACGTATTCCCAAAGTTTATATTTGTAACATGAATAAAAAAGTAAGGGTACGTTTTGCGCCTTCCCCAACTGGCGGATTGCATTTAGGTGGTGTAAGAACAGTATTGTTTAATTATCTTTTTGCCAAACAAAATGGTGGCGATTTTATTGTAAGAATTGAAGATACCGACCAAAGCAGATTTGTAGAGGGAGCAGAAGAATATATTTTTGATACTTTAAAATGGTGTGGATTAGAAGCAGATGAAAGTCCGAAACATGGCGGACCATTTGCTCCATACCGACAAAGTGAAAGAAAAGCTACTTATAAAAAATATGCAGAGCAACTAGTTGCTGATGGATATGCCTATTATGCATTTGATACAACTACCGAATTAGAACAAATGCGTATTGATTATAAAACTTTGGAAAATCCTTCACCACAATACAATCATACGCTACGCACAAAAATGCGCAACTCATTAACGCTTTCTAAGGATGAAGTTACTTCTTTAAAAGACGCTGGCACTCCTTATGTAATTCGAATTAAAATGCCAGAAGATCAGTCAGTTTCTTTTACAGATATGATTAGAGGTGAAGTTGTTTTTAATTCATCTCAAGTAGATGATAAAGTGTTATTAAAGGCTGATGAAATGCCTACTTATCATTTAGCAGTTGTAGTAGATGATTATGCAATGAAAATAACCCATGCATTTAGAGGTGAAGAATGGCTTCCTTCTGCACCTGTTCATATTTTATTATGGAAATATTTAGGCTGGGAGGCTGAAATGCCCAACTGGGCGCATCTTCCATTGATTTTAAAGCCCGATGGAAATGGGAAATTGAGTAAAAGAGATGGCGATCGATTAGGATTTCCTGTGTTTGCAATGAATTGGAGCGACCCTAAAACTGGTGAAAAAACAACTGGCTTTAAAGAGCATGGATTTTTACCAGAAGCTTTTGTAAACTTACTCGCATTATTAGGATGGAATGATGGAACTGATAATGAAATATTTACAATAGAAGAATTGATTGAACAATTTTCGATGGATCGTGTACACAAAGGCGGAGCAAAATTTGATTATGAAAAAGCCAAATGGTACAATCATGAGTGGATTAAGAAATCGTCAATTGTCAATCTTCAATTTACAATTAAGGAATTAATGATAAGTGCAGGTATTGCAATAGATAATGATGCAACTTTAACTAAAGTTATTGAGCTTACAAAAGACCGTTGTA
>JAYVRC010000226.1:0-2200 GCA_043776615.1 Sphingobacteriia bacterium | reverse complement strand
TACTCACGGTTTTATTTGCGGCATCTAATGCCCAATCTCAATGTACAGCACCTGCGATTAATTCGTTTTCACCTGAAACTGGATTCATTGGAAGTACTATCACAATTAGTGGCGCTTATTTTGATGCAATACCAGCTAATAATATTGTTTATTTTGGAGCAACAAAGGCCACGGTTTTAACTGCTTCTTTTGGAACCCTTACAGTTACAGCCCCAATAGGAGCAACAACCGCACTTATTAGTGTAACCAATGCATGTAAGCTTACAGCCTATTCAAAGATTCCATTTAATGGCCTCTTCTGCCAAACGCCTATAAATGCAAGCACTTATAATAATACAATATTTACTTTAAATGGTATTAGTGGAGCGTATAATATGCTTACTCAAGACATGGATTTAGATGGCAAACCTGATATTGTTTCATGTTTTAATGGTCTTACTGTAGCCAGAAATACAAGCACTCCTGGAAATATAACTTTTGTTGCACATAATTTTAGTGGGGGTGGCTCTCATGTTGCTACTGCAGATTTTGATGGCGATGGCAAAAAAGATATAATGACTGCCAATAATATTTATAGAAATACAAGCACTGGTCCAGGTAATATTAATTTTTCAATAACAGGTGGTTTTGGAGGTTATCAAGGGAATGTTGGTGATTTTAACAATGATGGTAAAATAGATATAATTGCTGGAACAAATCTTTATAGAAATACAAGTACTGGTCCAGGTAATATAAGTTTTGTTTTTGCTGGAAGTGTTGCTAATGGCGCAACAGGTATTCAATGCGCCGATCTTGATGGTGACGGGAAAACAGATATTATGGGTACTGAAGGCGGCAATAACAGAGCTTTTACGTATCGAAATGTTACTGCACAAGGAGCTGCTACTTTTGTTTTTGAGACTGTGGAATACTGGCCTTCTATAGGACTTTATCCATACCGATGCCAAATAGCAGATTTTGATAAAGATGGTAGAATTGACTTATGTACGCCAACTTACAGTTCTGCTACAAACACTCAAAATACAACGATCTGGAGAAACACATCTGTGATAGGTAATATTTCATTCGGAGTAGCTTCAAATTACCCTGGACCGAATGGTAACTATAGAATTGCTGTAGGTGATGTAGATGGAGATGGTTATCCTGATATTGTTACAAAATCAATAGGACTAGCATCTTTTGATGTTTATCGTAATATCAGCAGTGGTCCTGGCAATGTTAACTTTGCAAGCAGGTTCACTTACCCTGATTTAACAGGTGAGGTTTCGGGTATTACTATTGGTGACCTTGATGCCGACTTTGTTCCAGATATTGCCACAAGCGGTATTAATAGTAATTCAATTCGTATTCACAAAAATACCAGTTCTCAAGTTGATAATACACCTCCATCTGCAATGTGTAAAAACATTACTGTTGCTTTAAGTCCAACTGGTTCGGTTGTTGTTACTGCTGCAATGATTGATAATGGTAGTAGTGATGCCTGTGGTATAGGTTCTATAAAAATTAATGATAACGCATCAGTTACTTTTACTTGTGCCAATATTGGTGCAAACTCAGTAACACTTAAAGTAACAGATAGAGCTGGGAATATTAGTACTTGTACAGCTACTGTTAATGTTGCACCTGCTGTAATTATAGTGGCTGGTCAAACAACAGTATGTCAAGGTCAAACTGTTTTATTAAATGCTAATTTGGGAGATACTTACCAATGGCAAAAAGATGGTGTAGATATTTCTGGTGCTACCAGTCAAACTTACACTGCTACAGTTTCTGGAAATTATACAGTTTCTGTAACTAATGCGGGAGGTTGCTCTGGAACATCAAGTGCAACAGCTATAACAGTTAATAATAACCCTACTGTTAATACAATTCCAGCAGCAGGTAATGTTTCACTTTGTCCTCCAGGAAATTTAACAATTAGTGCTTCTACTTCAAGTATTTATCAGTGGAAGTTAAATGGTAATAATATTAGTGGAGCAACTCAACAAAACTATACCGCTACAGGATTGGGCTCCTATTCAGTTCAAGTAATTGACTTGTTTGGTTGCTCAGCCACTTCATCACCAGTTGTTATAGCTTCGGTAACTGATAATATTCCACCTACAGCTATTTGCAAAAATGCTACAGTAGTTATTAATTCAAGTGGCACAGCTAGCATCACAGTTGCGAATATTAATAATGGCAGCTTTGATAATTGTAG
>JAYVRC010000225.1:0-2200 GCA_043776615.1 Sphingobacteriia bacterium | reverse complement strand
AGCAACTACTATTAACCCTTTCTTGTATTGCTTCCACAATAATTCTTTATTTTCTTCAGTAATAATTTTTTGCATGGCAAGCGTTGCTAGCATGCAGAATAAAAAAGTTGGTACAACAAGAATCATACTTGGTGCTCGGAACTTATCGTATAGTGGTAAGATTTTAAGCATAATCAAGTTAAATTCTTGAAAATATTTTCCCCAGCTCAATATAAAAGTAAAAGCTGTTAATGCGCCAATCCAATAAGTATATTTTTTATCTACTAATACAAAACCAATTAAAGCAAGAAAGCAGATGATGGCTCCAGCGTAGGGAGGACCAGATGTACCCGATTCAATACCCCCCCAATAAAATTGTAAAGCACTTTGTATTTGTTGACTTAATTGTTGTGGCATTTGTTGTAATGCTTCTATTGCTTTAGATTTATCTTCTGCAACTTCTAATTGGTTGCTACTTCCTCCATATATATGTGGAAACATCATTACTAATGGCTCAGTTTTATAAATACTATAACTCAACGCATAGTCGGTGCTTAATCCAGTTTTAGTTGCGTTTGTTTTTCCATCAGCCAAAATGCTTCCGCCCCTGATTGTTTTTTTAGAATATTCATAAGTAGTTAATAGAGTAGTTGCATTAATCATAATGCCTAATAATGCAGCAATAATAGCTATGTAAGCAGATTGGTATAAATGTTTAAAGTCTTTTTCTCGAATGCATTTTACAGCAAAACCAATACTCATGAAAAGAATCATTATTAAAGTGTAGTAAGTAATTTGCAAGTGATTTGCACCTACTAGCAGAGCAGTAAACAATGCCGTTGTAGCAGCACCCCATAAATATTTTTTATCATAAATTAAAATTAACGAAGCAATTATTGAAGGGATGTATGCAATTGCATTCATTTTTGTATCATGACCTGCACCAATAATAATTGGATTATAAGTAGCATAGGCGTATGCAAGCGCTCCTATAATTCCTGCATACGAATTCACGCGAAGTACTTGAGTTAAAAAATAAAAACACAAACATGCTAAAAAGAAAGCTCCAGCAGGTTTTGGCAAACCTCCATTAAAAAGTAGTCCAATATATCCAACAGAAATTGGGTTATCGCTAATACCAGTAATTTGGTAAGCGGGCATTCCACTAAAAATACCATTAGTCCATAAAGGGAAATGACCATTTTTATCTTTGTATTGAAAAGAATTCTGTGCCATACCTTTCCATTGAGTTACATCATGTTGTTGTAAAACCTTGCCTTCAATGGCTGGTTTACAAAAAATAAGGGCTACAATAAAGAATATAATTATTGCAATTGCATGGGGAAACAGTACTTTCCAATTTATACGATTCATATGGATGTTTTATGAGTAGCAAACCTAAGGAAAAGTACATAAGTATTCATTTATCTTTACTATATGAAATTTTTTTTATTTGCTTTAAGGTTGGCTCTTCTTTGTAACCTGCTGTTTCTGATTTGTTTTATTATACAAAGAACCCATGATTTTATTCATCAGCCCGATATTGCTAATATTGTTATCATTTTGGGTTGGATGGTAGCCCCTTTCCTAAACCTTTTAGTGAACATTTGGTATGTTATTGTGTTGATGAAAAAATCGGATCATCGAATGCCTCATTGGCTAGGGTTAACTAATTTATTGTTTTTATTTGCTGAAATATATGTGTACTTAATTTTACCAAAATGATATCAAACATTTTAAAAGATAAATCAACCAAGTTATTCCTCGGAATTACTGCTTTTTTTGTAGCTAATGCCTTAATTGCTGAATGCATTGGTGGAAAAATATTTTCATTGGAAAGTCTATTTGGAATTAGTCCATCTAATTTTACCTTGTTTGGTCAATCTGGCCTCGCATTTAACCTCACTTGTGGAGTTTTGCTTTGGCCTTTAGAATTTATCATTACTGATATAGTAAATGAATATTATGGACCAAAAGCAGTTCGAAGAATTAGTTATACTGCTATAGCGCTTATTTCATATGCATTTATTATATTTTATGCAGCAATGAAAATTCCTCCAGCAGATTTTTGGATTAGTTCTAAGCAAGAGATTGGGATTAACAATATGCAAGTTGCTTTTGGTGGAATTTTTGGTCAGGGTATGTGGATAATTCTTGGTAGTTTAACCGCATTTTTGGTGAGCCAAATTGTTGATGTTACTGTATTTCACAAAATAAAAAA
>JAYVRC010000224.1:0-2201 GCA_043776615.1 Sphingobacteriia bacterium | reverse complement strand
TTTAAACAAGGCTAATGAATTAAAAATATGAGTTAAAGTTTAAATTGCTTGTTCAATTACTGCTGAATAAAAATCGGTTAAATTCATTCCCATTGCTTTTACTTGTTGAGGTATTACAGAGGCTTCACTTTGACCGGGTACTGTATTAACTTCCAACATAAAAGGTTTTTGTTGAACAGTATCATAAATAAAATCAATTCGTACAACACCTCTACAATTCAATATTTCATAAACATGCTTTGCAGCATTGCTTAAATTATTCTTCATAGTAGGATCAATATTTGCAGGTGTTATTTCTTCGCTTTTACCTTGGTATTTTGCTTCAAAATCAAAGAATTCATTGTTGGTAATTATTTCAGTAATAGGCAAAACTGTAATTGTTGAACCTTGTTTAAATACACCAATTGTAAATTCTCTTCCGCTAATAAACTCTTCTACTAATATCTGGCCATCTTCCTTGAAAGCCTTATTGATAGCATTTTGTAGTTCTTTAGCATCAATTACTTTGCTCATTCCAATACTACTTCCCCCACTATTTGGTTTTACAAAAACTGGTAATTTTAATTGACTAAGAATTATTTCAATATTGATAGGAGTATGCTTAAATAAATGCATAGACTTGGCTACATTAATACCGCCAAAAGCTGCAACAGCAACAGTAAATCTTTTATTCATTGTTAATGCTGAAGTAGCTGCATCACAGCTAGTATATGGAAGGCCAATCATATCAAAGTATCCTTGTAATTTTCCATCTTCACCAGGAGTGCCATGAATACAAAGTAGCACAACATCAAACTTTACTATTTCACCTTTGTTATTAATGGAAAAATCATCCCTATTTACCGATGATTTTTCTCCCAAATCATTCTCATACCACCATCCACTTTGGTTAATATCTATTTTGTATACATCGTATTTATTTCTATCAAGATTATTACCAACCGTTATAGCACTTTTATAACTTATTTGTGCTTCGTTGCTTAAACCACCAGTAACCAATGCAATTTTTTTTATCATACCCTAGCTTAAAAAACAAATATATGAAGAAGCAAGAATGCTTTTGAAATGAATACTTTCAAGAAAAGTTAAAAAAAGGGAAGAAATACTTAATTCCTTCCCTCAATTATAAATGGAAATTTTGATGAATATTAAAAGTGCGTTAAATATGCATTTTGGCCTTCTTTTCCATTAGCTGATCAACAGTTTCCACGTACATCTCATCAGGTACACAACAGTCTACCGGACAAACAGCCGCACATTGAGGCTCTTCATGAAATCCTTGGCACTCTGTGCACTTGTTAGGTGTAATATAGTAGGTATCGGAGCTAATAGGTGCGAATTTATCGTTGGCATCTACTAATGTACCATCTAGTAGCTGAAAGCTCCCTTTAATGGTAGTTCCATCAGTTATTGCCCATTCAACCCCGCCTTCATAAATGGCGTTATTTGGACATTCAGGCTCGCAAGCCCCACAATTAATACATTCATCGGTAATTTTGATTGCCATAAAAAATGGGTTTGTTGGTTGAGTGAATTTACATTTGTATTCTCAAAAATACGGATGACAAATGATTTTACAAGAACGAATTGCAATTTTATCAAAATTAGGAGAATATTTATCTTGCAAAGATCCTGAATGGGAGCTAATTAAAGAAAGAGCTTATCGCGAAAATCAATGGTTTATTCCCGAATTTATTGAAATTGCCGTGGAAAGTATTGTTTTCAATTTCTTAAAAAAAGACAAACTGGATCAATGGGTAAACCGTTACCAAATATCTCCTCTAAATAAATCTCCAAAATCAGTAGGAATAATAATGGCGGGAAATATCCCACTGGTAGGATTTCATGATTTATTGTGTGTTTTTATCAGTGGTAACAATGCTGTAATAAAAGCGTCATCAAAAGATGAAATATTGATTAAACATCTAGTTAAAAAAATGTACGAATGGAACATAGCCATTCAAAATGAAATTTGTTTTGCAGAAAGATTAAATGGTTGTGATGCTTATATAGCTACTGGTAGCAATAACTCTAGTCGTTATTTTGAATCTTATTTTGGAAAATATCCCAATATTCTTCGTAAAAATAGAACTTCTGTTGCAGTATTAACCGGAAAAGAATCAATACAAGAATTAGCTGCTTTAGCAGATGATGCAATGCTGTTTTTTGGTTTAGGTTGTAGAAATATTACTCAATTACTG
>JAYVRC010000223.1:0-8503 GCA_043776615.1 Sphingobacteriia bacterium | reverse complement strand
TAGTTAATCCTGGTGTTCAACTAAAAGATATTAAAGAAGTACATAGTCACCCAATGGCTATTTTGCAATGCTTGGATTTTGTAGAGAAATATAATTGGAAACTAATTGAAACCGATGATACTGCCCTCAGTGCTAAGCATGTTCATCAACATAAAAGTAAACACATAGCAGCAATTGCAAGTAAGTTAGCTTCAGAGTTATTTAATTTGGATGTTATTGCTCCTAATATACAAACGCAGAAAACCAATATCACCAGATTTTTAATATTGAATAGAGTGGAGGATATTATTGAATTTGAAGGAGCTAATAAAGCTTCCATTTATTTTCAAACAAATCATACAAAAGGAATTTTATCACAAGTACTTTTGGCAATTGCTAAACAAGATATTAATTTAAGTAAGCTTCAAAGCATGCCAATACCTGGGAGCAATTTTAAATATGGGTTTTATGCAGATCTGGAGTTTGATAATAAAAAGCAATTTCAAAAAGTATTGAAATCGATTGCTTCATTAACCAATAATGTGAAACTATTCGGTGTTTACAAAAAAGGAAAATTAGTAAAAGGATAATTTATGCAAATTCAAAAAGCAAAAAGATTGTCGGCAATTGGGGAATATTATTTTTCTCAAAAATTAAGAGAAATCGAGTTGTTAAATCAACAAGGGAAAAATATCATTAACCTCGGAATTGGCAGTCCAGACTTACCACCTCATCTATCTGTAATTGAAGTTTTACAAATGGAAGCTGCAAAGCCTAATGTACATGCCTATCAGTCATATAAGGGCTCACCTATTTTGCGAAATGCAATTTCAGATTGGTACAAAAAATGGTACCAAGTTGATTTAAATCCAGATACTGAGATATTGCCTTTAATCGGTAGTAAAGAAGGGATAATGCATATATGTATGACTTATTTAAATGAAGGTGACCAAGTATTAATACCAAATCCAGGATATCCTACCTATACAAGTGCTGTTAAATTAGCAGGTGGTATACCCATTTCATTTGAATTAAAAGAAGAAAATAATTGGGAACCTGATTTTACCTTACTCGATAAAATGGATCTATCTAAAGTAAAACTAATGTGGGTAAACTATCCTCAGATGCCAACTGGGCGAATGCCATCAAATGAACTTTTTCATAAATTAGTTGAATTTGGACTTACTCACAATATTTTAATCTGTCATGATAATCCATATAGTTTTGTTTTAAATGATCATCCAATGAGTTTACTAAAAGTACCGAGGGCTAAAGAAGTAGTAATCGAATTAAACTCATTAAGTAAATCGCAAAATATGGCTGGATGGAGGGTAGGTATGATTTGTGGATCTAAAGATAAAATTGACGATATCCTCACTTTCAAAAGCAATATGGATAGTGGTATGTTTTTACCAATTCAGTTGGCTGCCGCTAAGGCATTGAGTTTAGGAAAGGATTGGTACAATAGTATTAATGAGGTTTATTTTGAGCGAAGAAAAAAGGTATTTGAATTGTTAGATCAACTTAATTGTACTTATTCAAAAGAACAAGTAGGTATGTTTGTTTGGGCAAAAATTCCATCAACATCAAAAGATGGATACGCATTAAGCGATCATATTTTATATGAATCAAACGTTTTTATTACGCCTGGTGGTATTTTTGGCTCTGCAGGAAATGGCTATATACGAGTTAGTTTATGTGGAGCAATTGAAAAATTTGTTGAAGCAATAAATAGAATCAAAAATCAATAAGTTGTTTTTAAAAAATCGCAAAATGAATATTGCAGTAATTGGGATTGGATTAATTGGGGGCTCAATGGCGTTGTCGTTGAAGAATAAAGGCTTTGTACAAAAAGTGATTGGTGTTGATAATAACGATGATCACATTAAGCAAGCATTATCACTAGAATTAATAGATGAATCAATGAATTTGTTTGATGCTATTGATGCTGCAGATATTCTTTTATTGGCAACACCTATTGGGGCTGCCGAAAAATTATTGCCAATCATTTTGGATAGGGTTGATAAACAAACCGTTTTTGATGTTGGGTCAACTAAAAAAAGTATTTGTGATGTAGTTGCTAATCATCCAAACCGGAAAAGATTTGTAGCCACTCATCCAATGTGGGGTACAGAAAATAGCGGGCCGTCTGCAGCAGTAAAAGATGGCTTTGTAAATAAAGCAACTGTAATATGTTGCAAAGAAGAAAGTGATGAAGATGCAGCTGACTTGGTTGAAAAAATTTATGCTTTATTAGAAATGCACTTATTGTACATGAATGCTGCTGATCATGATATGCACGTAGCATATATTAGTCATATTTCTCATATAACTTCATTTGCATTAGCCAACACAGTTTTAGAAAAAGAAAAAGAAGAAGATGCCATTTTTGAGCTTGCAAGTGCAGGATTTGAGAGTACTGTTCGGTTGGCTAAAAGCAATCCAGCCATGTGGGTGCCTATTTTTATGCAGAACAGAGAGAATGTTTTAGACGTGTTAAATGAGCATATTGCTCAGTTGAGGAAGTTTAAATCCTGTTTGGAGAAGGAGAATTACGAATATTTACAAGAATTAATTGAAAAAGCTAACGGAATAAGGAGAATCTTGAAGTGAATTAACAGCAAAGAACTATATATAAAGTACCTTTGCGCAAATTTTAAAGTACATGATGACATTTGAAGGGTTGGGAATTGATGAGAGATTAATTCGAGCAACCACAGAGTTGGGGTATGTGAACCCAACCGCAATACAAGAACAAGCGATACCGGTTTTATTAAGCGGTACAACAGATTTTATCGGTTTAGCACAAACCGGAACAGGAAAAACTGCTGCATTTGGATTGCCGTTGCTTCATATTATTGATGCAGCAGCAAAGTACCCTCAAGCATTAGTGGTTTGTCCTACTCGAGAACTGTGTATGCAAATTGTAAAAGAGATAGAACTCTTTAAAAAATACATTAATGGTGTATCTGTTGTTGCAGTTTATGGAGGGGCTTCAATTGGACTGCAAATCCGTGATTTAAAACGAGGCGTACAAATTATTGTTGCAACTCCTGGTAGGTTAATCGATTTGATCGAAAGAAAAGCTATTAATCTTGAACAAATAAAATATGTTGTTTTAGATGAAGCAGATGAAATGCTAAACATGGGTTTTCAGGATGATATTGAATTTATTCTGAAAAATACTCCACAACGTGATAGTACTTGGTTATTTAGTGCAACCATGCCTCCTGAAATAAGAAAGGTGAGCAAACGTTATATGAAGGATCCAAAAGAAGTTACTGTAGGTAAAGTTAATATGGCCAATAAAAGTATCGACCATCAATATTATCTTACAACAGCTCAACATCGATATGAAACCTTAAAACGAATTATAGATTTTAACCCTGGTATTTATGGTATTATATTTACCAGAACAAAATTAGACGCTCAAGAAATATCAGAACGTTTAACACGTGAGGGATATGATATTGATGCATTGCATGGCGACTTAACTCAAGGACAGCGAGATAAAGTAATGGGACAATTTAGAGATAAGAGTCTGCAACTATTAATAGCTACTGATGTTGCTGCAAGAGGAATTGATGTGCAAGGAATTACCCATGTAATTAATTACGAATTGCCTGATGATGTAGAAATTTATACCCATAGAAGTGGAAGAACGGGTAGAGCTGGAAATCAAGGTATTTGTATTTCAATTGTACATTCAAAAGAATCATATAAGCTCAAACAAATTGAGCGGATTAATAATTCTCAGTTTCATAAACTCGATATCCCTTCTGGTAAAGATGTCTGTAGAAAACAATTTTTCTCTTTTATGGAAAAATTATTATCGGCAGATATTAGTCATGGCGATTATGAAACCTATGTTCCAATGTTGGCAGAAAAGTTTGCTGAAGTATCTAAAGAAGATGTATTGAAAAGAGTTGCAGCAATGGAATTTGATCGTTTTTTAAAATATTATGAAAATGCAGAAGATTTAAATCTGCGCGATAAAGGAAGAAGAGAGCCTAGCGATAGAAGCAGTAATGAAAGAGGAAGATCAAGAGAAGCAGCTAGTGGAAGAGGAGATAGTAGAAAAGAGTACAGTGGTGGAAGTGGGAGTGGAGGTAGTGGTGGATATAGTAGACTATTTGTAAATCTTGGTACCAAAGACGGTTTTTATAAAGCAAGTTTTCTACAATACATTTTAGACATGAGTGAATTGAAAAAGGAATCTCTTGGTAGAATTGATATGAAGGATATGAATAGTTGGATTGAGATTGACAAAAATTCCTCTCAACAAATGATTCGTGCGTTGGATGGGAAAAACTACAAAGGTCGAAGAATCAGAATGAATGATGCTGATAGTGGAGGAGGAAGGAGATAGGAATTAAGAGAGAAGAATTAAGAGAGAAGAATTAAGAGTTTTGGATTTTATTTTTTTAAAGAATAATAATATGGAACAGACCTTGCAACAAACAATTGATATTAATCAAATACTAACAAAGAGGCCATTAATTATTTCTGGCCCATGTAGTGCAGAAACTGAAGAACAAGTTATGCAGACTGCAATTCAATTAGCAGCAACTGGTAAAGTAGATATACTTAGGGCTGGCATTTGGAAACCAAGAACACGTCCAGGTAGCTTTGAAGGTGTTGGTACTAAAGGATTGCCATGGCTTCAACAAGCTAAAAAAGCAACTGGGTTGCCTGTTGCAATTGAAGTTGCTACTGGCAAACAAGTAGAAGATGCGTTGCATTTTGGTATTGATGTATTATGGATCGGTGCAAGAACAACAGTTAACCCTTTTAGTGTTCAAGATGTAGCAGATGCTTTGAAAGGAGTAGATGTTCCCGTATTAATTAAAAACCCAATCAATCCAGATCTTGAGCTTTGGATTGGAGCTGTTGAACGTGTTGCAAAAGCCGGGATTAAAAATATTGGATTAATACACCGTGGATTTAGTTCTTATGGTAACACAGAATATAGAAATGCTCCTATGTGGCATTTGGCTATTGAAATGAAACGTCGTAATCCTGGGATGTTATTAATTAATGATCCATCTCATATTTGTGGAAGAAGAGATATATTGTTGGATGTAGCTCAAAAAGCAATTGATCTTGATTTCGATGGATTAATCATTGAAAGTCATATTGATCCAGACAATGCTTGGAGCGATGCTAAACAGCAAGTTACTCCTGAAAAATTGGGAGAAATGATTAATTCAATTATCTGGAGAAGCGAAGATATTGATTCGGAAGAATTGCATGCCAATATGGAAAAAATGCGTTCTCAAATAAATCAATTGGATGATGAATTGATGCAACTATTGGGTCAAAGAATGAAAGTAGCAGATAAAATTGGACAATATAAAAAAGAAAATAATATTACCATTCTACAAACCAATCGTTGGAATGCTATTTTAGAAAGAGCTTTTGTTAAAGGAGATCAATTGGGTTTGAGTAAGGATTTTATTACCAAATATTTCGATGCAGTTCATATGGAAAGCATTAATCATCAAAATAAAGTCATGAATAAATAGTTTATGATTACCAAATCAATTCAGTTTTCAACTAAGGCAACTAAGTTTTATTTCGATGCCAGTTTTACTTATCTCGAAAAAATAGTTACAAGAGAAAAAACAATTGTCATTACGGATGATCATGTTTTTGCCGCACATCAATCAAAATTAAAAAACTGGAATACCATTGTTCTAAAGCCAGGTGAGCAATACAAAGTTCAGCAAACGGTAGATGTGATAATTGATCAGTTAATTGCAATGGGTGCAGATAGGCAAACAGTACTAGTTGGATTTGGAGGTGGAGTTATTACCGATATTACAGGCTATGTTGCAAGTATATATATGCGTGGTATCGATGTTGGATTTATTCCTACTTCAATTTTGGCAATGGTTGACGCAGCCATTGGTGGTAAAAATGGAATTGATGTTGGGTTGTATAAAAATATGGTAGGATTAATTCGCCAACCATCTTTTTTAATTTATGATTACTCATTACTTAAAACTTTGCCACTCAATGAATGGCAAAATGGTTTTGCTGAAATTATTAAACATGCTTGTATAAAGGATGCGGCAATGTTTAAAGAACTCGAATCGAATAATATAAAAGTGTATCGAAAAAATAATACACTTCTTTCCAAATTGATTCAGAAAAATGCAATGTTGAAAGCTAAGGTAGTTGTGAATGATGAGTTTGAAATGGGAGAGAGAAAGTTGCTCAATTTTGGACATACCCTCGGACATGCAATAGAAAACATGTATGATCTTAGCCATGGCGAAGCCATTAGTATCGGTATGACATATGCTTCATTGATTTCAATGGAATTAAAGTTTTTTAAAAATGCCGAAGCAGTAGTTGCTCTTTTAAATAAATATGGCTTGCCAACAATTGCAAGTTTTAACGCTAAAAAAGTGTTTAAAGTTTTGTTGAAAGATAAGAAAAAAGAAAATATTTCGATCAATTATATACTTCTCGAAAAAATCGGAAAGGCAGTAGTTCAACCATTATTATTGGTTCAACTACAAGATATATTCAAAAAATTTTAAAAGCAAGTTCGGCTTTATTTATGCAAGTAACTATTCAACCATCAATTGTAAATGGAACTATTCGAGCTGCTGCAAGTAAGAGTAGCATGCAAAGGGCTTGTGCTGCAGCATTATTGCACAAAGGAACCACCCAAATTAGCAATGCTGGAATTAGCAATGATGATCTTGCTGCTCTAGATATTATTCAACATTTAGGAGCTACAATTAATTATGACTCAAACGGTAATCTTATCATAAGCTCAAATGGTATTATGCCAATTTCAAATCAATTAAATTGCGGTGAAAGTGGTTTAGGAATTCGAATGTTTACACCTTTAGCTGCTTTGTGTAATCAGCAATTAACAATAAATGGTTCTGGAAGTTTATTGAGTAGGCCCATGAATTTTTTTGATAAAATTTTCCCGCAATTAAGTGTTGCAATAGCATCTAATAAAGGCAAACTCCCAATTAATATAAAAGGGCCATTAAAACCTGTTGATATTGTTATTGATGGATCTTTAAGTTCACAATTTTTAACGGGATTATTAATGGCTTATGGTGCATCTGGGGTAGATGGGGTTCTAATAACTGTTCAAAATTTAAAAAGCAAACCATATATAGATCTTACGCTTCAAGTGATGAAACATTTTGGTTATGAAGTAATTAACGATAATTATGAAATTTTTTCTTTTAAATCAAGAAAACATGATAATATAGTTGATCATTACAGCTACAAAGTTGAAGGCGATTGGAGTGGTGCTGCATTTTTATTGGTTGCAGGTGCAATTGCTGGAAATGTTGTTGTGGAAGGGCTTGATATATTATCAACTCAAGCAGATAAAGCAATTTTAAAAGCTTTGATGGATTGTGGTTGTGTTTTATCTATTGGGGATAATCAAATTGAAGTTGGCAATTCAAAGTTGAAAGCTTTTCATTTTGATGCAAATGATTGTCCAGATTTGTTTCCACCATTAGTTGCTTTAGCATCTTATTGTGAAGGCACTACTATAATTGAAGGTGTTAAAAGATTAGAACATAAGGAAAGTAATAGAGGTATCACTTTGCAAGAAGAGTTTGCAAAGCTTGGTGTTGAAATTAATTTGCAAGAAGATTTGATGTTAGTAAAGGGTTTGGCATTTAGAACAACTAATTCAACAACTGTTCATTCGAGGCACGATCATAGAATAGCAATGGCTTGTGCTGTAGCAGCTTTGAGAGCAGAAGGGCCTATTGTAATTGAAGAAGCAAACGCTATTGATAAATCTTATCCTAACTTTTATAAACATTTACATAAATTAGGAGTTAGTATTGAATGATAATATTAAGTAACTTATCAATTAAACATCAAATTAATCAATGAACACATTTGGTCAATTATTCAGAATGCACATTTTTGGTGAGTCGCACGGTGAAAGTGTTGGAGTAGTTATTGATGGCTGTCCGGCCGGCCTGCCTATTGATGTTGCTGATTTTTTAATTGATGTAGAAAGAAGAAAAGGAGGTTTGCAAAAGGGAACAACTCCACGTAAAGAAGATGATATACCCATTTTTAAAAGCGGAATATTTAATGGTAAAACAACAGGAGCTCCCATAACAATATTATTTGAAAACAATAATATTAGAAGTGCAGATTATGAAAAGCAAAGAGCTATTCCAAGGCCAGGGCATTCGGACTTTACTGCACATATAAAGTTTGGCGGTTATCAGGATTATAGAGGCGGTGGACATTTTAGTGGACGATTAACTGTTTGTTTAGTAGCTGCGGGTGTAATTGCAAAAAAGATATTAAATGAAGTTGGTGTAAAAGCAATAGCAACTATAAATGAAATTGCAGGAGAAGCTGACATAGACAAAGGGTTGCAAAAGGCAATTGATGCAAAAGATAGTGTTGGTGGAATTGTTGAATGCAAGGTAAATGGTTTGCCTGTTGGATTAGGGGAGCATTTTTTTGATTCTGTTGAATCTTTAATTAGTCACGCTGTTTTTGCAATTCCTGC
>JAYVRC010000222.1:0-2205 GCA_043776615.1 Sphingobacteriia bacterium | reverse complement strand
AAAAAAATGTAAAATATCTTCCGGCTCCATCATTCTTCCCTCACCTGTCAATCCACTAGCTAATTCACCCCGTACAACAGGGAGAACAGTATTGCCGTACGATTGAAGTAATGTAATATTTTGCTTAATTGATGGATGTAGCCACATATCTTCATCCATTGCAGGCGCAACAAATACGGGACAGGTTGCAGACAAATAGACTGCAAGCAAAAGGTTATCACAAACGCCGAGTGCCATCTTAGCTATCGTATTACAGCTGGCGGGTGCCACAAGCATCACATCAGCCCACCTTCCTAAAATTACATGATTAGTCCATGTATCGTTGTGAGAAAGATCATGCAAGACATCATTTTTGCTTAGTGTTGAAAGTGTAAGAGCTGGTATAAATTCGATGGCTGCTTTTGTCATTACAATTTTTACTTGTGCCCCATTTTTTATAAACAACCTTACAAGTGTTGCTATTTTATATGCAGCAATACTTCCAGTAACAGCAATTAGGATTTTTTTATCTTTAAGCATATAAAATAAAAACGACGGCTAAATCCGTCGTTAAAATTATTAATAATTTTCTGTAACCTTTCCTAAAATCTAATCTTAACTAAAAAGATCTTCATCATTTTTGCGGAAGTAAACTTTATCTTCTAAAAATTCTGTAGTTGCAAGTAAAGCAGCATTTGGCATACGTTCGTAAGCACGAGATATTTCTATCTGTTCTTTATTTTCATGAACTTCTTCCAAACTGTCTGTATGACTTGCAAATTCTTCTAATTTACTATGGAGTTCTTCCTTAACGGTGATATTTATTTGATTAGCTCTTTTAGCCATAATAGCTATTGATTCATATAAATTACCTGTTTTATCTTTCATATCAGATAATTTTTTTGGCTCTACACTACTGCTCGTATTAGAGCTTAGCTGACGACGAAGTTTGCTCATTTGTTAGTTCTTTTATATTTTTTTGACTTAATTTACTATAATCTTCTGCTTCTTTTAAAAATTTACTTTCGGGAAATCTATCTGCGAAATCAAGATATTCTGTGGTAACTTTTTCAAATCTTTCAATTTGCTTTTCAGGCACACTTAACCTAGCAAATTTGTAAAATGATTTAACAACCATTAATTTATATTCATCTCCCTTGTGAGATTCAGGGTAATTATTTAATAAATTATTAAAGGCTAAACCGGAAGATCTAAACTGGTTTAAATTGTAGTATAATTGTGCTGCTCTGGCTTCCTTCAATTCAAGTTTTGCTCTTCCTTCATCAATTATAGCTGTTGCATCTTTTATTCTAGTTGAACCAGGATGCGTATTTATGAACGTCTGCATCATGTTCATAGATTTCAAGGTATTAACCTGCTCCAATTCAATTTTTGCACTTTGCTTAAAATAACAATATGCTCTTATATAATCAACTTCTTCTGCACGTGGACTGTTAGGAAAAACTTCTAAAAATCCTTTAAAAAGATTCTCTGCATCCTTATATTGTTTTTCATAATAAAAACAATAAGCCCACTTATAGTAAAGATCTTCAAATTTATCTGTTCCTTTTACGGAAGGAAATAATTCTTCATAAAGCAACTGTGCATTTCTATACTTTTTATTTGCAAAAAATTCATCTGCTTTTTTAAGCTTATAAGATGTATCGTTACTTTTTTGAATTTTACTAAATTTACTACAAGCAGCTAAAGCTGTAAAACTCCCAACAATCAAAATAATTCTAAAAATTGCCTTCATAAATATTTGCGAAATTAACTGATTTCAATCAAAAATGACGCATTAATATTTATTAACCAAAATTGCCAAGTTAATGAATACATAAACATTAATAAAACAAAAAGCCCTTCCGTTTTGGAAGGGCTTTTAATTAATAATATCAAAATTTAGTTTGATTTAATATCAACTGTATTTTTATTAGCACCATCACTAACTTCACAATTTGTAGAGATACGATCAGCACTGATACCCTCTTTTTCTACAAGGTACATTTTTATAGCCTCATTTCTTTTGTTACAAACTGCTTGCGCCGCTTTTGAAGCTTCAGGATAACCCGTAATTGTAATGTTACATGAAGGACTAGCTTTCATTTTAGAGGCTACAGATGTAAGCATTGCTTTTACATCATTGCTTAGAGTTTGAATGTTCCCTTTAAATGTAAGACTAGGATAATCACTTGGACATGGAACTGTAACAGGAGCTGCAACAAT
>JAYVRC010000221.1:0-8517 GCA_043776615.1 Sphingobacteriia bacterium | reverse complement strand
GAGGAACAAAAACAGGATAACTATTTGCTTCCGCAGTAAATAGTGCATATTCCGAAACTAAGCTTTTTCAAATAAGTTTGTGTAAATCCTACTTCATTCATAATTTTTAAAAAGGTGTCTCCCTCCGGAAATGCTTGTACACTATCGTTTAAGTATTGATAAGCTTCTTTGTTTTTAGAGAATAATTTGCCAATGGTTGGAGTAATAAAGTTCATGTAAAGTTGATAAAACTGACTAATTCCAAATGAAGTAGGTTTAGAAAATTCTAAAACAACCATTTTCCCTCCTGGCTCAAGTACGCGTAACATTTCGCTCAAGCCTTTTTCTAGTTGTTGAAAATTTCTAACGCCAAATGCAACAGTTATTCCATTGAAATAATTATCATCAAAACTAAGCTGTTCACTATTCCCATTAATCAGCGTAATATGATCATTTAAACTCTTTTCATTTATTTTCTTTCTTCCAATGTTCAACATTCCATCGGCAATATCAATTCCAATTATTTTTTTTGTGCCCAACATCTTATGAGTAAGTAATGCAACATCAGCAGTGCCAGTAGCTACATCTAGCACTAAGGCAGGGTTTAATTCTTTAAGCTCATTAATGGCTTTCTTTCTCCAGCCAATATCAATTCCGGCACTTAAGAAACGATTTAAAAAATCGTATCTGAATGCGATATTGTTAAACATGTTGGCAACCTGATCCTTTTTAGATAAATTACTTTCCTTAAACGGCACTATCTGGTCATGTGCATATTTTCCCATAGTGCAAAGATATTCATTTTACAGTCTGATTTTGGTGGTTCAACCTCTTTACAACAGTTAAAACAGGTTAATATTTAGTAAAAATTATCAAGAGCCCTATCTTCGCGAAGCGTGAAATCACAAATATATAAATCAACTGGTAGCTGGTATATAGCAAAAGGTGCAGATGGTAGGCTCTATAATGCAAGGGCAAAAGGTATTTTTAAGATTGATGGTATTACTTCCACTAACCCAATTGCTGTAGGCGATTTTGTTGAAATTGTTGTTGAAGATATTGCTGAAGAATCTGCCATTATTGAAGAAATTTATGAAAGGAATAACTATGTTGCTAGAGTATCTCCTCATAATAAACACTTACACCATATCATAGCTTCTAATTTAGACCAGAGTATATTATTTGCTACACTAAAAGAACCAAAAACTTCTCAGGGATTCATTGATCGATTTTTAGTTTCTTGCGAATCGCATCATATACCTGCCATAATCGTTTTTAATAAAGCAGATCTTTATGGTAAAAAAGAGCTAGATAAATTTGAACAATTGAATGATATCTATTCTAATATTGGATATAAAGTAATACTCACTTCAGTTGAAACAAAAAAGGGGCTAGATCAAGTTCAAGCATTGTTAATAGGAAAATCTACTTTATTAAGCGGACATAGTGGAGTTGGAAAATCTACTTTAATCAATTATTTATTTCCTCAATTTAATTTAAGAACACAATCAGTAAGTGAGTGGAGTGGCAAAGGATTACATACAACTACATTTGCTGAAATGTTTGATTTGGATGAGGCTTCTCAAGTGATTGATACACCTGGTGTTCGCGAATTCGGATTGGTTGATATTGCCAAAAATGAGTTATCGCATTATTTTCCTGAGATGCGAAAACTGCTTGTAGATTGTCAGTTTAATAATTGCATGCACATTAATGAACCAGACTGTGCTGTAAAAAAAGAAGTTGGTGTTGGAAAGGTTTCAGAAGATAGGTATGTTAGTTACCTTACAATACTAGATACAATGGAGGATAAAAATTATTGATAAATTAACGTTTTATCTTTTGCATATTTTGGTGCCTTTTTAACTTTATTGTTATCTGATAACAATTTTTCTGCTCCTACATTTCTTCCATCAGACGGACAACCACTGTCTTGTTTGGCCGATTTTGATCCAGACTTTCCGCCGATTCCTAGAAGCTTACACGAGGTAAGAAATAGTAATAAGAAACAATATATCAGAAAGCCCTTTTTCATTAGAACATTGAAGTTACTGTTTTTAAAACGAAATTAAAGTGAAGTTATTTTATGAAGTTGTGATTATAATCACTAAACCAAGATGCATATTTTACATAATTATCGGAAATACGGTTGATCTCACCATGGATCATTGAAGGTGATACATCTTTTACCTTTTTTGCAGGAACTCCTGCATAAATACTGCCTTCTTCTACAACAGTTCCTTCTAAAAGTACAGCTCCAGCTGCAATAATTGAATTAGAGTGTATTACGCACCTGTCCATAACAATTGAACCCATTCCAATAAGTACATTGTCGTGAACAGTGCAGCCATGAACCAATGCATTGTGACCGATTGAAACATTATTGCCAATATTAGTTGGATTTTTTTCGAAAGTACAGTGGATAACAGCTCCATCTTGAACATTTACTTTATTGCCCATTTTAATATAATGAACATCTCCTCTAATTACAGCATTAAACCAAATACTGCATTCGTCTCCCATCGATACGTCGCCAACAATTGTAGCATTTGGTGCAATAAAACAATCGGAACCCATTTGTGGGTGTTTGCCAAGTACTGGAAGAATTGTAGCCATTGGTTTAATTATGAATTATGAATTATAAGTTATGAGTTATAATGTGAAATTAGGGAAATATGTAGATAGCTAGAAATGTAAATAAGTAGGTATATGTATACATTCTTTATAAACCAACCTCCTTGGAACTCGCCACCCTTTTCACTTAACTATATTAACTTAGCCCAATGAATAGCCGACAATTATTTTTATCACATATTGCACAAACCTCTCCAAAGCCTATAGGAATAGAAATAGAAAGAGCAGAAGGTATTTATTTGTGGGATAAAGACGGTAAAAAATATATTGATGGCATAGCAGGATTTAGTGTTTGTAATATTGGCCATAGTAATGCTAAAGTGGTTAAAGCAGTGCAGGATCAAGCAGCTGCTTATATGCATGTAATTGTTTATGGAGAATTTATTGAAACACCTCAAGTAGCATATGCAAGCTTATTGGCTACAAATTTACCCAGCAATTTAAATTGTGTTTATTTTACCAATAGTGGTTCTGAAGCTACAGAGGGCGCCATGAAATTGGCAAAAAGAGTTACCCGAAGAACAAAAATCATTTCTGCAAAAAATGCTTATCATGGTAGTACTCAAGGTGCGTTGAGTACGATGGGAGATGAATACTACAAACAATCATTTCGCCCTTTATTGCCCGATACTTTTCAATACGCTTATAATAGTGAGGAGTTCATTCACGCGATTGATAATAATACTGCTTGCGTTTTATTGGAAACAGTTCAGGCAGAAAGCGGTATTACAAAACCTACTCTTGAATGGTTGCAAGCTGTACGAAAAAAATGCGATGAGAATTGTGTATTGCTCATTTTTGATGAGATACAAGCTGGATTTGGGAGAACAGGAAGTTTATGGGCTTTTGAACAATTTGATGTTGTACCAGATATACTATTATTAGGAAAAGCCTTAGGTGGCGGTATGCCATTAGGCGCTTTTATAGCTAGTACAAAGTTAATGGGTACGCTTACCTATAATCCAGTATTAGGTCATATAACAACTTTTGGCGGGCATCCAGTTTCTTGTGCTGCTGGTAAAGCGGCGTTAGAAGTGTTATTGAAAGAGGGTTGGATAGATACTGTGAAAGAAAAAGCCATGTATTTAAAAAATAAATTACAACATACTGCCATACTAGAAATAAGTGAAGTGGGTTTATGGATATCCCTTCGTTTTGCTTCAGATGAACAAACCAGCGCAATTGCACATAATTGTGTTCAAAGCGGATTGATTACTGATTGGTTTTTATTTGCACCCAATAAGTTGCGCATTGCACCTCCTTTATGTATCACTTATGAGGAATTAGATTTATTAGCCGAAAAACTTTTACATGCTATAACTCTTAATTCTTAACTCATAATTCTAAATTCATCCTACAAAACCTACCATAAAGTGCTTCATAAATTGGAATGATATTTTTAATGTCGAATAATAGCGCTTGTTGATAAGCAGCTTCTTTCATTGTTTCTAATAAAGTTTCATCATTTAGCAAATCAATTGCATATTTACTCATTGCTTTTACATCTCCAACATCGGCCATATAGCCTGTTTGACCATGTATATTTATTTCACTTAGACCACCAGCATTGGTGCTAATTACAACAGATCTTGCTGCCATTGCTTCTAAGGCTGCTAAACCAAAACTTTCGTATTCAGATGGTAAAATAAAAACATCACTCACTGCTAATATGTCTTCCATTTGTTCTTGTTTTCCTAAGAAACGAACGTTTTCATCTACTCCCAATTCTCTTGCAAGTTCCTCACAGGCAGGCCTCTCGGGGCCATCTCCGACCATTAATAATTTAGAAGGAACTGTTTTTTGTACTGCTGCAAAAATCTCAATTACATCAGTAACTCTTTTCACTTTTCTAAAATTGGAAGCATGCATTAATATTTTTTCTCCATTTGGTGCAATTACTTTTCTAAAAGCATCAATTGGTTTTTTGTTAAATCGGGCAACATCAACAAAATTATAAATCACTTCTATTTCTTTTTCAATAGCAAAAGAATTATAGGTTTCATCACGTAAATTTTTTGATACTGCAGTAATTGCATCACTTTGATTGATAGAAAAAGTAACAACAGGTTCATAGGTTTTATCTTTTCCTACAAGTGTAATATCTGTTCCGTGAAGTGTTGTGATTACTGGAATATTTCTTCCATTTTTTTGTTTTACAATTTGCTTGGCCATATAAGCGGCAGATGCATGTGGAATTGCATAGTGCACATGCAATAAATCTAAATCATGATTAATAATTACATCAACCATTGTACTTGCCAATGCTACTTCATAAGGTGGATAATCGAAAAGAGGGTAAGTAGGAACCCTTACTTCGTGATAAAAAATGTTGGTATTAAAAACGTTTAATCTTACTGGTTGCTGATAAGTAATAAAGTGAACTTGATGTCCCTCATCTGCAAGGGCTTTGCCTAGTTCTGTTGCCAAAACACCACTACCACCAAAAGTGGGGTAACACACAATTCCAATACGCATAATGAGTTGTTTATTTTTGTACTATGCAAGTAACAACTAATTTCTGAATTGGTTCTTTGCTTAACTTTAAGCTATGAAAAAACTATTTCTACTTATATTATTTGCACCCATTTTAAGCATGGCACAATATGCCGATGACGCTGCATTCATAAAAAATCTTTCGAATGATGTGTTGAAAAATGGTCAGGCGTATGATTTACTTAGATACCTAACCAAAAATATTGGTGGTCGTTTGGCAGGATCTCCTCAGTTTGATAAAGCAGTTCTTTGGGGTGAAAAAACGATGAAATCACTAGGAGCCGACCGGGTATACCTTCAAGAATGTATGATGCCCAATTGGAATAGAGGAGGTAAAGATATTGCTTCAGTAGTTTCAATTGATGGTAAAACAAGTAACAGAACATTGGATGTTTTGGCTTTAGGAAATTCTATGGGTACAGGAGTAAAAGCATTAAAAGCTGAAGTGATTGCTGTTGCTGACTTTGCAGAATTAGAAGCTAAAAAAGACCAAGTAAAAGGTAAGATCGTTTATTACAATTATCAATTCAACTCCACCAATATTGATCCAGCAAAATCCTATGGAGAAGCAGGGGTTTATAGAAGATCTGGTGCTAGTAGAGCTGCAAAATACGGTGCAGTTGGAATTATGATTCGTTCACTTACAGAAGCAACCGATAATAATCCGCATACTGGTGCAATGGTATATAATGACTCATTTCCAAAAATTCCAGCAATAGCATTAGGAGGGTATGACGCTAATTATATTTGGGATTTAAGTAAGCAATCTAATTTCAAAGTTTCTTTAACTACCAACGGTCACTTTTTGCCAGATGCAAAAGGATACAATGTTATTGCTGAAATAAAAGGAAGTGAATTTCCTGAACAGTTTATTACGGTTGGTGGGCATTTAGATAGTTGGGATGTAAACGAAGGAGCTCATGATGATGGCACTGGTGTTGTGCATACGATGGAAGTATTAAGAGCTTTGAAAGCTATAGGGTATAAACCAAAAAAAACTATCCGGTTTGTTTTATTTGCTAATGAAGAAAATGGGCTAAGAGGTGGATCAAAATATGCAGAAGCGGCTAAGAAAAATAATGAAATTCATTTGTTTGCTTTAGAAAGCGATTCTGGTGGGTTTACACCTAGGGGGTTTAAATTTACCATCGATCCAGCGTTACTTGCAAAAATGCAAGCTTGGCTGCCTTTGTTAAAACCTTATGGAACAGAGTCGTTAGAAATGGGTGGGGGTGGAGCTGATATAGGACCGCTTAATAGAGCTTTTGGAACTGCATTGGCTGGTTTTGAACCAGACGGACAAAGGTATTTTGATTTACATCATGCCAGAACAGATGTTTTTGAAAACGTGAATAAAAGAGAGTTGTTATTAGGAGCTATTAATATGGCTTCATTAATTTACCTTGTTGATAAATACGGATTATAATATGACTATGAAAAAATTTATTTGGAGTTTTACAATAGTCGTTTTGTTGGCATTAGCAGGGTTTATTTATTGGCGTTTTTATTTTGTTTATTCAGAAGGTACTAAAGCCGGGCAGCTAAACACTTTTCAACAAAAAGGATTTATTTTTAAAACATATGAAGGTATAATTATACAGAGTGGGTTTAAAGCTAATGTACAGAGCAATGAATTTATCTTTAGTGTAGTAGATAAAAATGTTGCAGCAATACTCTCTAAGAATTCTGGAAGAGAAGTTAATCTGCATTATAAAAGATACCTAGGAACTTTACCTTGGCGTGGAATAGAAAATTATATTGTAGATAGTGTACTCGAAATAAGGGGTGCAGAAGGTGAAACAACTATTAAGCCTAAACAATAGTTAGGCTTGTATTAAAAAAACAACAGGTATCTTGTGTAATTCAGGAATTTGGCTCATCCAATCTTTAACTTTTTTAGTTCGAATGTTTTCTGTAGAACTTGTAATATTTATACCGATACAAATACTAGTTGTTGGTTTGCAAGTTTGTAATAAATCATTTAATAGTTGGTTATTTCTATAAGGGGTTTCTATAAAAATCTGTGTTGTTTTATTTTTTTCAGAAGCAGCTTCAAACTCTTTTATTTTTTTCTTTCTCTCCAATGAATCTATCGGTAGGTATCCATGAAACTGGAAATTTTGACCGTTCATACCACTGGCCATCAGTGAGAGTAAAATAGAACTTGGTCCTACTAGTGGATGAACTATAATATTATTTTGCTGTGCCACTTCAATTAAGAGTTGGCCAGGATCTGCAATTCCCGGACAGCCAGCATCGCTAACAATGCCAATATTATTACCCGATTTTAATGTATTTATAAAAGTAAGCTTAACAGATTCTTCAGCTTTATGAATGGCATGCCATTCATAATCATCGATGACCATTTCTTTCCAAATTTTTTTAAAAAACCTCCGCGTAGTTTTTTCAGTTTCCACAAAAAAAACGGAACAATCCTTTATCGCATCAACAATATAAGTTGGTATAGTTTCCAATGCATTTTCTTCAAGCACTGCTGGAATTAAATATACTTTTCCTTGCTTCATATTATTTAGATACTTGTTTTTCTTTTAAGGGGTATAGACTTAATGTGGCTGCAACTACTGAATAGGAAGGTGCCAGAATCCAACCGATTATTGGTAAAAAGTGCATCAAATAAAATACAATTCCATTACCAATTGCTAAGCCTTTATGTGATCCAATAAAATAAATACTCTCTGCAATAGATTTGCGCTTTCTTTCCATACTATAATCGAGCATTGAAAAGCCATAATAATAACAGTCTATTAATATGGCCATTACCGGAGTAAGCCAGCCAATTACCGGAATCAAACTAAAAATGATAATACTTATTGAATAAATTGTTTGCCATAAACTATTTCTACCTGCTAATTGAATTCCTCTTAAAATATCTTTTAACAACTGCGAAATGCTAAAGGGGTAATCACTTCCCTCCATAATGGCTTCTGTTTTTTCGCTGAGGTATGCAAAAAGAGGTGAGCCTATAATGAGAAATAAAAATTTGAATAAAGAAAAATAAAACAACATAAGTACCAACCATAAGATCAATCCACCCATTGTAAAAATGAATCCCATTAATCCACTTTCCTCTTTATCGAGCCAATTTTTTAATCCTGTTTTTAGTGCAATCCATTCAATAAAATTACTTGAAGTACTGCTGAATAAATAGATTCCAATAATAAAAAGTACCGTATATAAAATACCTGGAATAAGGATCCACTTCCAAAGCTTATGCTTTTTAATAAAGCGATGCGCTTGAAAAAAAGCTTGAATAGCAATAATAATTTCTTTAAGCAAAATGGGGGATTTTTGCTAAGTTAATGAAGTATCTACTACCCCATCAATAAATACACCATCTGAGTGCTAAAATTTTGGACAGTTTACTGGTCTATCTGTAGATGGTCTTCTTAT
>JAYVRC010000220.1:0-8538 GCA_043776615.1 Sphingobacteriia bacterium | reverse complement strand
AAAGTTCCGGGAGTGGTAATGTTGGTCGTAAAATTTTGAGCAGCACTAGTTAGTACATTGCTTGTTGCTGCTAATTCACCTGTATCAAAAACACCGTTGTTATTATAGTCAATGAATATTTTTACCATTCTACTCTGTGTAGTTGCGTCGCAAGTTGCAACTCTAACTGTAATTGGTAAAGTTTGTTGAGCTTGAATATCGCCTACCAAATTGGTATTATTGGTATATGTTTTGCAACCAGCACTATTTTTAAAATTAATACCAGCAAATGCAACACTATCAATAAATGCCCCACCACCTGGATTTGATTTTGATGAACAATATGCTGTACCTCCAACACCGCTCACCATTAATGAATATGCCTGAGAGCCTCTTGCTAGTGTTCCTTTATTGGTTACTGTAATGGTGTAAGTTTGACCAGGAATAGTACTATCAACATCTATTCTTTCTACATTATCTGAAATATTATCTCCTCTTGTAGCATTTGCTGCGGGGTTTGAAGCACTTAGTGTCCAAGGTAAAAATGTTTGAGAACCTCTTGTGATTTTTATGTCTAAATCGTGCACCAATTTTTTGGTTGGATCATTTAAATTCGTTGCATCATTGGTATTTACTGAAGCAACAGGGTCAGTCCAACAAATGGTGGCTCTTAAAGGTATTTTACCAGTAGCAATAACTGTGCGAGTAAAAGTTTGTCCACTCGATAATGTATTTTCTAATAACAAATCTGAACTTGTGGTAGAATTGTTTGAAGGGATAGCACCAGTAATTACAGATGCAGCTCTTTCTACATTTAATAAACCCCATCCAAATTGATAATCTGGTCCTGGAGCTATTCCGGCTTCATCAGTTGTATGGATAGCTAAACCTTTTATTGTGGATGATCTTAAAAAATTACCCGGTTTTAATTTATTATAATATTCTTGTAACAACAACAATGAACCTGTTACATTTGGAGCAGCCATTGAAGTTCCTTGTAAAGTTGTGTAAGAATTATTGGAAAGATTTGACAAGGAAGTTACTCCTACACCATCTGCAACTAAATCAGGTTTAATTCTTCCATCATCTGTTGGTCCCCATGCGCTAAATGAACTCATCACCACATCTTGTGGTTTTACGTATCCTGAAGCAATTCCATTTACAGCTCCAACAGTGATAATATTTTTTGCAATTGGGTAATGTCCAATAATATCATAACTGTCATTGCTATTGATACCCGGGGGACGATTTCCTGCAGATACCATTACTCCTTGCGCATTTTGACGAAAATAGGGTTCACCTACTGCGGGACCATTTGTAGATCTTGGATTACCTGCAGCCCAAACTGGTAAATAAAATGGAGCGTTAAAGGTTATTGAATCAACTATTGCAGAAAGTGAACTATAGTAACCAAAATCAATTTCTTCATTCTCTCCTGGTCTACCCCAAAACTCCCATCTATTTCCTTGATCAGCATTCCTTGTCCACCCCATTGAACTAATACCATATGAATGATTGGATAATAACATACCAGCAGCCGATTCTGTAGCCATTTCTGAAGATGCATTTGAGGCAGAGTATGAAATTAAATTGGGAGCTGCAAATGCCATTCCTTTTGCAACTGGGTTAATTCCAGTAGCAATCATTGTTCCTGAAACATGCGTTCCATGATCATCTACTGTATTGGCATCTTTTTGAACTACTCTATTGGCAAGCTCAACATGGGTTAGCAGAGGGCCACCAACTTCCCAAATACCTAATTTATTGGTTAACGTAGTTGAACTACCAGATAAATTTAATCCACTTGTACCACCAGGCCATAATTGGTTGGCTCTTGTAGTTGCTGCAGCAATTGTATTATTATTTGCACTTATGTAAATTGGAAATCCTAAGTCGGTAACCCCAACTAGATAATTAATATTTCCTTCGCTAGATTTAAAAGATAAACTCCAGTTTTTAGATTTTGCCAATGATAATGCTCTGGCATAATTTAGCTCGTATTCAAGCTTTAGTTTTTGAGATGTTAGTTTTAATACTTTTTCATTTGAGCTCGTTTGAGAAAAACCCAAAGAACCCAATAAAATGATCCCTAAAAACGATAATATTAATTTTCTCATCATGTGAAATGGTGCTTTTTTTGCATCTTTATAGTAATGCAGTGTAAAACTGCTCTAAATTAGATACTTTACCCATCAATTTTGTAGTATGCGCTCAATTCTTTTTTTTCTTTTTTGTATTTTAACTTTATCTCAAGCCTGTAAGCGGGCTCAAAAGTCAAAAAATGCCGAAACTCCTGTTATTTTAGTTGAAAAGGTTAAACAAGGCATTACTGGAGTTGTTCAATCAGTTTCTGGCAACCAAATGCCTTCTGTTGATCAGAAAAAAGCTGGACCAAAAGGATATGCAACAACTGTTTTCTTTTTTGAACCTACCAATATCAGTCAAATTACTCGTCATGATCAACAACCTCTGTACAATACAGTATTAACCAAGCTTATTTCAACAGTAGAAACCGATAGCACTGGCGCTTTTGTTGCTGCACTTCCTGTTGGTAGCTATTCTGTATTTGTTCAGGTTGATAAACTCTTTTTTGCCAATAATTTCGATATAAGGAACAATATTTCTTTAGTAACTGTAGAAGATGGAAAGTTAACAGAAATAAAGATTTTAGTAAATCACCACGCAGCATATTAGTCTTATCTTTGCACTCCCTTTTAACTAAGGTGCTGGATTGAATATGAATTTGGAGCGGTTAATTGAGCAATACCAACAATCACCCCTAGTACAACAGCTGGTGAGCAGGCTTTCTTTTGCCGATACACAAAAAATATTTCTAAAAAACATACATGGTAGTAGTGCTGAGTTTTTAGTAAGCGCTGTTTTTACACATGCTGAAGCAGTTGGCCTTAATCATTTAATTGTGTTGAATGATGCAGAAGAAGCGGCATATTTTCACAATACCATTGAAAATTTAACCAGCGCACTCGACCTTTTTTATTTCCCTTCTTCTTTTAAAAACAGGAAAAATTTTAGGCTACTCAATAGTTCGCATTTAATGCTCCGAACCGAAGCCCTAACAAAATTAGCAAGAGGAGGGAATAAAAAAATAATCATTACTTACCCCGAAGCCATTTTTGAAAAAGTAATTCAGCCATCTACTATTAGCAGTAATATTATTAGCATTAAAACCAATGATACCATTAATCCTGAGAGTTTGATGGATCTTTTTGTGATGTATGGATTTGAACGAACTGATTTTGTATACGAACCGGGTCAATTTGCTTTGCGAGGTGGAATTTTGGATATTTATTCATTTGGAAATGAGAAGCCTTATCGAGTAGAATTATTTGGAAATGAGGTAGACAGTATAAGAATTTTTGATCCAGAAACTCAATTGAGTGAACGAAAATTACTTCAAGTAAATATTATTCCGAATGTAGATCAACTACCTCATACTTTTGGAGCTGGTGCTGAAGAGAAAATTTCATTACTTGAATTTTTACCAAACAATACAATTTGTTGGATGAAGGATTGGGATGTAATTGAAGAAAAAATAAAAGTACAGGAGGAAGACTTAGAAGGGTTTTTATTGCTGAAAAAAGATGGACTTTTTCGGCAAAATAAAGAAGATGAAGATGCTCATATTTTAAGTGATATTCAATGGAAAGATTTTATAAAAGTAGCTGAATTAAAAAAAATAATTGAGCAAAAAGTATTGGTAGAGTTTGGATATAAGCCCTTGTTTGCCAACTATGAAATTGAGTTTAATACAAAGGCTCAACCTTCGTTTAATAGGCAGTTCGATCTACTCATTAAAGATTTAAAAGCACACGAAGCCGCAGGGTACAGCATTTATATATTTGCCGAACAAGTAAAGCAATTAGAACGGCTCAACAGTATTTTCACCGACCTCAATACCGAAATACAGTTTATACCAGTTGGAACAAGTATTCATGAAGGATTTATAGATCATGCACTTAAAGTTATTTGTTACACCGATCACCAAATTTTTCAACGTTACCATAAGTACAAAGTAAAGCAGGCGTACAACAAAAATAAAGCACTTACATTAAAAACTTTACGCGATTTACAACCCGGCGATTTTGTTACACATATAGATCATGGTGTTGGTACTTACAGTGGGTTACAAAAATTAGATGTAAACGGAAAAATTCAGGAAGCGGTAAGAATCATTTATAAAGACAGCGATATTTTATATGTAAATATTAATTCACTTCATAAAATATCTAAGTTTACTGGTAAAGAAGGAACGGTACCAAAAGTAAATAAATTAGGTTCTGATGTTTGGGTTAGGTTAAAAGAAAAAACAAAAATAAAAGTTAAGGAAATTGCTTTTGATTTAATCAAGTTATACGCCCAAAGGAAAGCCCAGAAAGGATTTGCGCATGCTCCTGATACATATATGCAAACCGAGTTAGAAGCTTCTTTTATTTATGAAGATACTCCCGACCAAAGTAAAGCTACTGCAGATGTAAAAAAAGATATGGAGAGTGAAGCCCCAATGGACAGACTAGTTTGCGGCGATGTTGGATTTGGAAAAACAGAAATTGCTATTCGTGCTGCATTTAAATCGGTAGTTGATGGAAAGCAAGCCGCAGTTTTAGTGCCAACAACTATCTTAGCTTTTCAACATTATAAAACTTTTCAAGATCGATTAAAAGATTTTCCAGTAACGGTAGATTTTATCAATCGTTTTAAATCGGCTAAAGAAAAAAAAGAAACACTACAAAAAGTACAAGAAGGCAAAATTGATATTATTATTGGAACACATGGTTTACTTGGAAAAGAAGTAAAGTTTAAAGATTTGGGAGTAATGATCATTGATGAGGAACAAAAATTTGGAGTAGGACATAAAGAAAAATTAAAAACATTAAAGAGCAATGTTGATTGTTTAACACTTACTGCTACACCCATTCCACGAACATTGCAGTTTAGTTTAATGGGCGCGAGAGACTTGAGTATAATGAATACTCCACCACCAAATAGGCAACCTATTCAAACTGAAGTAAGGGTATTTAATGATGATTTTATTAGAGATGCAATTTATTATGAAACAGAAAGAGGCGGTCAGGTATTTTTTATTCATAACCGCGTTCAGGGGCTACCCGAAATGAGTGCAATGATTCAAGGCCTTTGTCCAGATTTAAGCATTGGGTTTGCTCACGGGCAATTGGAGGGGCATGAATTAGAAGAAAGAATTTTGGATTTTATTGATAAGAAATATGATGTGTTGGTTTGTACCAATATTGTAGAAAGTGGAGTGGATATTCCGAATGTAAATACCATTATTATTAATAATTCGCATCAATTTGGATTAAGCGATTTGCATCAGTTACGGGGTAGGGTAGGTAGAAGCAATAGAAAAGCTTTTTGTTATTTGTTGGCTCCACCAATGAGTACATTACCTAATGACTCAAGAAAAAGATTGCAAACATTGGAGCAATTTAGCGATTTAGGAAGTGGGTTTCAAATTGCCATGCGCGATTTAGATATACGTGGTGCGGGCAATATGTTAGGGGGTGAGCAAAGTGGTTTTATGGCAGAGATTGGATTTGAAATGTACCAAAAAATTTTAGAGGAAGCTATTCGCGAATTAAAGCGGACCTCCTTTAAAGATTTATTTAAAGAGGAAATAAGCAAGCAAGATGATTTTGTAAATGATTGTACTATCGATACCGATTTAGAAATATTAATACCAGATAGTTATGTGGAAAGTATTACAGAGCGGTTGAGTTTATATACTCGATTAGATAGTTGTGAAAATGAAATTGATTTGGTTGAATTTCATAAACAGATGTTGGATCGTTTTGGTCCAATTCCTCCATCCGTAGAAGATTTATTTACAACTGTAAGATGCAGGTGGTTGGCTGTTGAAATGGGTTTCGAAAAAATGACCCTAAAAGACGATACGCTTCGTTGTTATTTTATTAATCGTCCTGATTCTCCTTATTTTGAATCGAACTTATTTAAGAAATTACTGGCCTATTTACAAATAGGAACCAATAAGGCAAGATTAAAACAAGCTGGTAAAATGTTTTTACTGGTGGTAGATCAAGTAAAAGGGATGGAAGCCATGCTGCGTTTTTTAACACTAATGCACAAAGAAGTTGTATAAAAATATAGAGCCCCTAATAAGAGGCTCTATATTTTTTTATATGAAGTATAATTTACATTCCGAGTCCCAAGGTAAATCCTCTTAATTTAACCGAGATATTACCAACTGCTGTTGTGGCACCTGTTATTGTATTTACTATGTAAACAGTGTTGGTAGTACCAACAGTAAATATGGCATAAGCTGTTCCTGAATTTCCCCCAATATCAAAACCACCTGCAGCATCTACAGTTCTGCCTAATAATCCAATTTCTACAAGTGTACCATTATTAGGTGGATCCTGTCGATATAGTTTAGTAGCATCTGCCACAAATAAAACAGTTGAAGTAGCGCCATTAAAATTATTCGTATATGCAGCACTGCTTATCGATGGTGAGCCAGGGTTCAACGATAAATCAGTAGCGGCAATCGTTCCATCGTTAGGGTTTAAGCGAAGGTTCTCGCCTAAATTACTCACCAACCTTATTCTGTCTACTGTTGGGTTAAAATCAAATCCATAAGAAGTAGCAAGTGGATTTACAGAGAATCCAGTACCCACTGCGGCGGCGGCTCCACTGGAAGTATTGATGGTATATAATTTAGCCGCACCATTGTTTACTGCGAATGCATACAATTGCCCGTTAGCAGGTCTGAAATCGAGGCCTTGCACTTTTTCATTTACCCCTAATCCTGTAATGGCTTTACTGATGGTAGTACTGGGAGTCGTTGGATCAAAAATGATGAGGTTATTTGATTCATCTACACCGAATGCAATTGACGCTGGCAAAATGGCTAAATCGAGGAGTGGAGTAGCAAAATCATTGATATAGGTTGCAGCACCTGTGCTCAAATTAATACTGTATAAACGATGTTTATCGGCAACCGTAAAACTGGCAAGAGCGGTATTATTAGTGGGACTAATATCGAAGCCACCACGGCCAGTAAAATCCACTCCTAATGCACCTACTTCAACTAGCACGCCATCATTCGGCGGAATTTGTTTGTAAAGTTTTTTGTTAGTAAGATCTATATCAAATAATTCTGTAGTAGTTGCACCCGCTTTACTGTTGGTGTATGCAACAGAAGTAATAGATGCGTTTGCTGCGCCATTAATAGTTAAATCTGTTGCTACAACTGTGCCCAATTCTGGGTGTAAACGCAGATTTTGTCCACTCCCTGTAACCAATCTTATCCGATCAACGGTAGGGTTAAAATCGATATTTACTATTGTACCACTGATAACTGGTGTTAATGCTGATGTTCCTAAAGCCTTTGCAGTACCATCTTTTAGATTGATCACATAGAGTCTGCTATTGTTGCTTATACCGTATAATTGGCCAGTAGCGGGTCTAAAGTCGATGCTCAATATTTTTTCGTCAGTAGCAAGTCCGCTAATGGTTAAACTACTAATAACAGTAGCAGAGGAATTAGCGTTGTATTGATTGAGTTTGTTATCGTTGGTAAGCCCGTAAAAAACAATATCGGGCCCCATGGAGGGGATAAAAGGATTTGCAGCAGTTGCATTGTCTTTTTTGCAACTACTCATGATAATACTAGTAATTCCTAGGCATACAATAGCATACAAAAGTTTCTTAAGGAGCATATCTTTTTTCATATAAATAATTTAACATTTATCTATGTACGAAAAAAAACAGTATAGGGATTGGGGGGGCTTATTAGAGCAAAAATGCCTGCCATTTTTGGGGCAGGCATTTAAAAATTTCCTTAAAATGTTAGAAGCCTTTTTTTGCAACACCATCAGCTATTGCTTGTAAAGCTTTCGCTTCACTCATAATTGCTGCCATCTTATTACCTTTTCCATCATGGCCACCAGCCATGTAACCGCCTTTAGCAGTTTTAGTTACTACTGCATCCTGCATTGGAACATTTTTTTCCTTTGTTTTAAGGCAGTATGCTTTAATCATTTTTGAAGTGTCCATAGTTGTAGAATTTAATTGTTTTTAAAATGGGAACTTTGGTTAGTTACCACTAAGTTACAGTTTTTAGATCATTTATACGTCTATACGAGCATATTTAGCATGAGATTCAATGAATTCCCTCCTTGGGGCTACTTCATCGCCCATTAACATGCTAAAAATACGGTCGGCTTCAGCTGCACTTTCAATGGTTACGCGTTTTAGGGTTCTTCTAGCAGGATCCATGGTAGTTTCCCATAATTGATCGGCGTTCATTTCACCCAAACCTTTGTATCGTTGAGTTGTAACGCTATCTTCTTTACCTCCGCCCAGTTTTTCAATCAAGCCCTTACGTTGTTCTTCGTTGTATGCGTAAGCCTGTTCTTTGCCCTTTTTAACCAAATAAAGTGGTGGTTGAGCAATGTATACGCCTCCTTGTTCTACCAACTCTTTCATATAGCGGAAAATAAAAGTAAGAATCAAAGTAGCAATGTGAGATCCATCCACATCAGCATCGGTCATAATTATAAG
>JAYVRC010000219.1:0-2215 GCA_043776615.1 Sphingobacteriia bacterium | reverse complement strand
CTTATGATGTTGGTGGTGGTGAAAGTGGATATATAGCACAGGATCCAAAAAATCCAGATATTTTTTATGCTGGTAGTCAGGGCGCTTTGTTAACAAGAATCAACAGAATAACTGGACAAGCAAGAGATGTTCAAATATACCCTCGATTTTTTTCTGGTGAAGAAGCAAAAACTTTACCAGAGCGTTGGCAATGGACCTACCCAATTGTTTTTTCTCCTGTAGATCCAAAAAGATTATATGCTTGCTCACAGCATGTATGGTTAACAACAAATGAAGGACAGAGCTGGAAACGCATTAGTCCAGATCTAACTTATGCCGACACCACAACACTTGGCGTTAGTGGTGGTGTAATTACCAGAGATATGAATGGGCCGGAAATTTATGCAACCGTATTTGCATTGGCACCATCGTACCAAGATGTAAATATTATTTGGGCGGGATCGGATGATGGGCTTGTTCATATTACCAAAGACGGTGGAAAAACTTGGCAGAATATTACTCCACCTGATATGCCTAAAAATACTAGAGTGAGTATTATTGAAGCATCGCATTTTAACGCTGGAACTGCTTATATAGCTGCAAAGAGATATCAAATGGATGATCGAACTCCTTATATATGGAAAACGAATGATTATGGGAGGCATTGGAAAAAAATTATTGCTGGAATTAGAGTCGACGATTATGTTCATGCAATTAGAGAAGACATCACAAAAAAAGGATTATTGTATGCAGGAACTGAACATGGTATATGGGTATCATTTAATGATGGAGAAAACTGGGAATCATTAAGATTGAATCTTCCTGATGTTCAAGTAGCTGATTTGGCAGTAACAGAAAAAGATATTGTTATAGGTACACATGGACGATCTATTTATATTTTAGATGATATTTCTCCAATTAGAGATTATCAAATTGAAATTACCAAAGAATCTGTGCATTTTTTTAAGCCATACTATGCTGTGAGAAATGTGCAGAAAGCAGTATTTCAATATTATTTAGGAAAAGAAAATAGTGATTTAAAAATTGAAATACTTGATAATCAAAATAAGATTATTCAAACTTTTGTTGGAGAAGCAAAAAAAGTCACACCAGACAGTACCATTGAAGAAGATGAAGATGATAGAAAGCCCCCATCTCCTAGTATCAAAAAAGGATATAATAAATTTGAATGGGATTTAAAATATCCTCCAGCAACTTCTTTTAAAGGAATGATTCTTTGGGGTGCAAATAAATACAATGGTCCGCTTGCAGTTCCTGGAATATATCAAGTACGTTTAACTTCATCAGGAAAAACGATCACCCAATCATTTGAAATTAAATTAGATCCAAGGATTAAAGATGTAACAAAAGCAGACCTTGTAGAAAAATTTAATCTTGCCATGCAAATTAAAAATGAAGTTTCAAAAGCAAATGAAGCAGTAATTAAAATCAGGTCTATAAAAGAGAAGATTGTAAAAACAAATAGTACTGAAAATGATCAATTATTTGTAAAACAATTATCTTTTATTGAAGAAAATTTATATCAAGTAAGAAATCAAAGTTCTCAAGATCCCTTAAATTTTCCTATTAAATTAAATAACAAATTAGCAGCTTTGCAAAGAGTGGTTGAATCGGGCGAATTTAAACCAACTGCTGGTTCATACACTGTATTTAAAGAGTTGAAAGATGAATTAACAAAAGAACTCAATCAATTAGAAAGATTACTCAAAATGCATTAACACAGTTAATCAATTAACTTAAAACTTCTTGTTATAATAGGAGATTTTAAAATAAAAAGGGAACTTAATTAAGTTCCCTTTTTTGTGGAGCAGATTGCTTGCACTTTACTACTTTATTTTTTTGTAAAATATTCACTACCACCACCAGCAATTCCTCTACATCCAGAACAAAATACTAGCGTGTCATTGCCATTCTTGTAATAAAATTTGGTGTCTACTTTAATGCCACTAATGTAAAAATTTACACTATCATATATATTGTTGTATGCACCAACATAAGGAAGATAATTTCCATGACCAGTTGAAAAAGTACCAGACTGGATTGTAGTATCATTTAAAGATTTACTAAAGCTATTATTTTCATTAAAAATATAACCCATTTTTTTTCCAGTATTGAGTGGAGTAAACGGATAGTATGGATAGGCACTTGGATTTCCTCCTGGGTAGGTCAAAATCCAATTCCAATTACCTACTACCGTAAGTGGAATATTATTCAA